>JBOIEI010000432.1:0-12741 GCA_050741055.1 Burkholderiales bacterium
ATGCCGGATGGCGCGGGCTCGCCGCCGGCGTGCTGGAGAACACGGTCGCCGCGCTGCCGGTCGCGCCCGCTGCGCTCATGGCCTATCTCGGCCCGGCGATCGGGCCGAGCGCGTTCGAAGTGGGCGCCGACGTGCGCGCTGCGTTTTGCGCTGTCGATGCGGCCGCCGCGGCGGCGTTCCGGCCATTGCGACCGGGCAAGTGGCTCGCCGACCTGTTCTGGCTGGGGCGTGAGCGCCTTGCCCGCTGCGGCGTCACGCACGTTCATGGCGGCGGGCTTTGCACTTACTCCAATCCCGAACGCTTCTATAGCCATCGCCGCAACCCCGTCACCGGGCGCATGGCTGCGCTGATCTGGATCGGCGAACGCGGCGCATGATGCAACCCGTATAATCCGCCGATTCCCTCGGGACCGCACCGAGTCCGGCATGCGCGCCGCGCGCGCTTGGCCTTCGTCCTTTTCAAACCAACACGCGACTCAGGAACCGACAGCGTGCCCATACTCGGTTGGATCGTCGTAACCTGCGTGGCGGGCGGCGTGCTGTCGGCGCTGGCCGCGGGCGCGTTCGCCTTGCGCGTGAGTGCCGCCCGCGTGCCCATGCTGATCAGCTTCGCGGTCGGCGCATTGCTGGGCGCGGTATTCCTCGACATCCTGCCGCACGCCTTCGGCGAAGCGCAGAACGTGCGCACCATGGCGGCCACCGTGCTGGGCGGGATTCTGCTCTTCTTCGTCCTGGAGAAGCTGGTGCTGTGGCGCCATTGCCACGAGGAACGATGCGAGGCGCACGATCCCGATCGGCCCGCCGACGACCATGGCCGCAGCGCCCTCATGATCACGATCGGCGACACGGTGCACAACTTCGTCGACGGCATCCTGATCGCAGCCGCCTTCCTGGCCGACGTGCAGATCGGCATCGTCACGGCACTGGCCATCATCGCGCACGAGGTGCCGCAGGAGGTGGGGGACTTCCTTATCCTGCTCAATTCGGGCTACAGCAAGCGCAAGGCGTTCGCAGTCAACATGCTGACCAGCGTGGCGATGGTGGTCGGGGGGCTCGTCGGCTATGCGGCGCTGTCGACGCTGGAACAATGGATTCCCACCTTGCTCGGCCTGGCTGCGGCCAGCATGTTGTACGTATCGGTCGCGGACCTCATTCCCGGTTTGCACAAGCGCCCCGAGCTGCATCACTCGGTTGCGCAGATCGTGCTGATCGGGATCGGCATCGCGACCATCGGGCTAGCGCATGTCGCGTTTCAGCATGTCCACTGAGCCGCGGGCCTCCGGCGATCCAACGTCCGCAGGCGACGACGCAACCGTCGCGGCAACCGTTGCGGCAAAAGGCGCCGCCCTGGGCGCGGCTCAGGCACGCTTCAGCGCCGATTGGCTGCAGGGCCCTAGCGCCGCACCCGAATTCGCCGCGCTGTTTCGCTCGCTCATTGCTGGGCTCAACCGCGATCCCGAGCGCATGCAGGCGCTGCAGCAGCGCCACTACGCCGAGCAGCTCGCGTTGTGGCGCCATTTCGCCGCGCCCGGCCTGGCCGGCACGGAGCTGCCCGAACCCGACCCCGATCCGCGTTTCCGCGCGCGCGAGTGGCGCGAGATCGCCTGGTTCGATTATCTGCGCCGGTCCTACGGTCTAACGACCCGCTGGCTGCGCGACCTGATCGCACTCGCTGACGTCGACGCGTCCACCCGCCGCAAGCTGGAGTTCTACGCGCAACAGTTCGCCGATGCGGCTTCGCCCTCGAACTTCGCCGCGACCAATCCGGAGGCGCTGCAGCTCGCATTCGCCACCGGCGGAGAAAGCCTGGCCCGCGGACTCGCGAACCTGCTCCAGGACACCGCCAAGGGGCGCGTGTCGATGAGCGACGAAAGTGCCTTCGAGGTCGGACGCAATGTCGCGGTGACGCCCGGTGCGGTGGTCTATCGCAACGAGTTGATCGAGCTGCTGCAATACCGGCCGCTCACTGCCCAGGTGCACCGGCGCGCGCTTCTGATCGTACCGCCCTGCATCAACAAGTATTACATTCTCGACCTGCGCCCGGAGAACTCGTTCGTGCGCTACGCGGTGGAAAACGGGCTCACCGTATTCATGCTGTCATGGCGCGACGTACCGGCATCGTGCGCGCATCTCGACTGGGACGATTACGTCCAGGACGGCGTGGTGCGCGCGATCGAAGTGGTCCGGAGCATCAGCGGCGAAGCGCGCTTGAATGCGCTGGGCTTCTGTGTCGGCGGCACGCTGCTCGCTGCCGCGCTCGCCGTCCTGCGCCGCAAACGCCGGCGCCCGGCCGCCTCGCTCACCTTGCTTGCAAGCCTGCTCGACTTTGCCGACCCCGGGGACATCGGCGTCTACATCGACGAGGCCTACGTCTGCGCGAGGGAGAGCGAGCTCGGGACCGGGGGCATTTTCCCCGGCAGCCGCCTGGCCAGCGCATTTGCGAGCCTGCGGGCCAACGATCTCGTCTGGCGCTACGTCGTGGACAACTACCTCAAGGGCCGCACGCCGGCGCCGTTCGATCTGCTGTACTGGAACAGCGACAGCGCCAACCTGCCCGGTCCCATGTACGCGTACTACCTGCGGCACATGTATCTGGAGAATGCGCTGCGCAGCCCAAACGCGCTCAGCATGTGCGGCGTGCCCGTCGACCTCGGCCGCATCGACCTTCCGACTTATGTGCTCGCGACCGAAGCCGATCACATCGTGCCCTGGCGCAGCGCCTATGCGAGCGCGCGCCTGCTCGGCGACGAGGTCACCTTCGTCCTCGGCGGCAGCGGCCATATCGCCGGGGTCGTGAATCCGCCGCAACCGCCGCGGCGCAGTTACCGCACAGGCGCGTTCGGAGCCGACGATCCCGAACGCTGGTTGAGCGCTTCCCAGGCGCGCCCGGGCAGCTGGTGGCCGCACTGGGCTGCGTGGGTGAAGGCGCGTTCGGGTCCGCTCGCCGCTGCGCCACGCCAACCGGGAAACGCGCGTCATGTCGAGATGGAAGCGGCGCCGGGCCGCTATGTGCGCGCACCGGCCGAGCGCACGGCAAGCGCCTGACGCAGCGCCATGGGAGCCATTGCGGCATGCGCCTTGAACTCAAGTCAAATCAGATGGTACAGTCTGAGGCACCACGCTTGTGCATTGCATTTTGTGCGTTGCATCATCCGGCCCGCATAGGCTTGCTATTCAGCGCCTCCCGGCTCCCCCTCCCTATTCGGCATGGCCGCTCGCGCCGGCCCGAGGAATCCCATGAGCGAACAGCGCATCATCAAGAAGTATCCCAACCGGCGCCTCTACGATACCGCGACCAGCAGCTACATCACGCTCGCGGACGTGAAGAAGCTGGTCGTGGAGAACGTCGAATTCAAGGTCGTCGACGCCAAGTCGGGCGAGGACCTCACCCGGCCGATCCTGCTGCAGATCATCCTCGAGGAAGAGGCGTGCGGGGCGCCGATGTTCTCTTCCGACATGCTGTCGCAGATCATCCGTTTCTATGGCAACGCCATGCAGGGCATGATGGGCGCCTTCCTGGAGAAGAACATCCAGACCTTCATGCAGATCCAGCAGCGGCTGCAGGAGCAGTCGCGCAACGCGATGCTCAACCCCGAAGCCTGGACCGAATTCGTGAAGATGCAGGGGCCCACGATCCAGGGCCTCATGACCAACTATCTGGAGCAGAGCGCGAGCGCCTTTCTGCAGATGCAGCAGCAGCTGCAGCAACAGACGCGCGATGTGTTCTCCCGCATGCCGTTCGGCGGCTATCCCGGCAATCCTTTCTCCACCGCCGCCAACAGCCCGGACAAGCCCAAGAACGACGACGATTCCAAGTAGCGCTCACCCCGTCTTCGCGCGCAGACGCGCACCGGTGCTCATCGTTCGAAGTCCCGCAGATCCGTCCGAATTCCGTATCGCCATGACCGTCGCTGCCCCGCGCGTGGGTTTCGTCTCGCTCGGTTGCCCGAAGGCCACTTCGGATTCCGAGCGCATCCTCACGCAGCTGCGTGCCGAGGGCTACGCCGTCTCGCCCACGTACCAGGACTCGGATGTCGTGATCGTGAACACCTGCGGCTTCATCGACGCCGCGGTCGAGGAATCGCTGCAGGCGATCGGCGAAGCCCTGCAGGAGAACGGCAAGGTGATCGTCACCGGCTGCCTCGGGGCGAGAGCCGAGGTCGTGCGCAGCGCCCATCCCTCGGTGCTGGCGGTGACCGGCCCGCACGCGCTCGAAGCGGTGATGAGCGCGGTGCACGCCGAGCTGCCGCGGCCGCACGATCCCTACACCGACCTCGTGCCGCCGCAGGGCATCCGCCTCACGCCGCGCCGCTACGCCTATCTCAAGATCGCGGAAGGCTGCAATCACAAGTGCACCTTCTGCATCATCCCCTCGATGCGCGGCGGGCTCGTCAGCCGCCCGCTCGGCGAAGTGATGCGCGAGGCCGAAAACCTGGTTCGGGCCGGTGTGAAGGAACTGCTGGTCATCTCGCAGGACACGAGCGCCTACGGGGTCGATGTGCGCTACCGAACCGGATTCTGGAACGGGCGGCCGTTGAAGACGCGCATGACCGAGCTGGCCGCGGCGCTCGGCTCGCTCGGCGTATGGGTGCGGCTGCACTACGTCTATCCCTACCCGCACGTCGACGAGGTGATTCCACTCATGGCGCAGGGTACGGTCCTGCCCTATCTGGACGTGCCGTTCCAGCATGCGAGCCGGCGCATCCTCAAGCTCATGAAGCGTCCGGCGGACGCCGAGAACACGCTGGAACGAATCCGCCGCTGGCGCGAGATCTGTCCGGCACTCACGCTGCGCAGCACGTTCATCGTCGGCTTTCCCGGCGAGACCGAGCAGGAGTTCGAGGAGCTGCTGGCGTTCCTGCGCGAGGCGCAGCTCGATCGGGTCGGCTGCTTCGCCTATTCGCCGGTCGACGGCGCAGTGGCCAACGCGCTGCCCGATCCGGTGCCCGAAGCGATCAAGGAAGAGCGCCGCAGCCGCTTCATGCAGGTGCAGGCGCAGATCAGCGCGCAACGTCTGAAGGCCAAGGTCGGAAGCACGCTCAGCGTGCTGGTGGATGCAATCGAGAATCGCCGCGTCATCGCCCGCAGCCACGCCGACGCCCCGGAGATCGACGGTACCGTGATCGTGTCGGGGGCACGCAACGCCCGCGTCGGCGACCTGCTGCAGGTCCGGGTCACCCGCGCCGGCCCATACGATCTGTGGGCGCGGGCGGCTTATTGAGCATCCGGAAAGTGGCTGACAGCTGCGTTACGCAATGCGCTTCCCTCTCCCAAAGCGAGAGGGAAGACAAGCAAACCCATCGGCAGCGTATCAGCGCTTGACGAGCGTCTGTACCCGCCAGTTGAGCGGATCGGCGATGTAGAGCGCCGACTCGTCGTTGGCTGCGGCGATGAAGTGGGCTTCGCCGTACTGGTTGGGCCCCTTGCCCTGGCCGCCGGTAATGCCCAGCACCTTCCCGTTCAGATCGAGCTTCATGATCTTGCCGGTATGACCGTGGGCCAGGAACATGTGGCGCTGGTCGTGGCACATGCACAGCCCGCACGGCGTGCCGGGATGGCGCGACTCGCGCACGAAATTGCCTTCGCGATCGAATACCTGGATGCGCTCGTTGGAACGATCGGCGACGAAGAGCTGTCCGTCGTTGCTCATGACGACCGCATGCGGCACCCGAAACTGTCCCGGCGCAGTGCCCTCGCCACCCCAGGTCTTGATGAAGCGCCCGTCCGGATCGAACATGAGCAGGCGCGACTCGCCCTTGCCGTGGCCTTGCGAGACATAGATCTCGCCGTCGGGCCCGAACGCGATGTCGTTCGGCTCGTCGAAGCAGCGCAGGTGCCCCGCCTGGTGCCACTCGGCGCTGCTGTCCTTCACGCCCAGCACCATCACGAAGCGCCCGTTCGGATCCATCTTGACCACGATGTTGGAGGCGCCGTCGGTGGCCCAGATGTAGTCCTGCGCATCGATGCGCAGGCCGTGCGGGCGCGTGAAGACGCCTTGCACGAGCGTGCGCAGGTAGCTGCCTTCGGCATCGAACTCCAGCAGCGCCTGGGCGCTGCGATGGAACACGAAGATGTGGCCCCTGGAGTTGACCGCGACGCTGGAGCAGGCGCCGAAATTGGTCCCGACCGGCAGCTTGAAGATATCCGGCACCGGCTCGTATCCGAGCGGCGGCGCTGCGATGGCTGGATCGTCCTTGGGCTGCGATCGATCGGCGCTCACGGCATTTCCCTCCCCGAGTGTATGCGGCTCGCGGAGGATACGCTGTTGCGGACGCAAGCGTCCAGGCGCGCAGGGTGTCGCGCGCCAGGGCACGTGCGCATGGCATCGCGGCAGGGGCACGTGCGCAGGGATACCGCACGAAGCGGCGCACGTGAAAGGTATCGCACGCGCGCAGGATGTCCGCGCGAAGGGCGTGCGACGATGCCGCTTTAGGCCGCTTCGCGCAGCGCCGCCGATACTTTTCGGTATTCGTTCTCGAGCGCTTCGAGCAGGCCCTCGGCGCCGGCCAGCCGCTCATCGCGGGCGCTCGATTCGAGCTGCTTGCACAGCACGGCGAGACGCGACGCACCCAGATTCGCGCTGGAGGAACGCAGGCTGTGCGCCGCGCGTGCCAGCGCGTCGCTGTCCTGCGCCTGCGCCGCACGCTTGAGCTCGGATAGCAGCCGGGGCGATTCCTCGTGATAGGCGCCGACGATGCGCGCGACCAGCTGCGCCTGACCCGGCCGCTGCAGCTCGCGAATCGCATCCAGCGCGGCCGGATCGAGCACCGGCCCTTCGACCGCGACCTCGCCCCGGTGGGCGGCGTCGGTGCTGGTTCGCTCGTCCTCGCGCGGCTGCACCCAGCGTTCGAGCAGCTCGCGTAGCTGGTCCTGGCTGAACGGCTTGGCGAGATAGTCGTCCATGCCCGCTTGCAGGCAGCGCTCGCGATCGCCTCGCATCGCATTGGCGGTGAGCGCCACGATCGGCAACCGCCGCGGCGCAGGTTGGCCATCGGCGGCCGGCAACTCGCCCGCCGCTTCGCGCTCGCGGATCGCAGCGGTGGCGGCGAAACCGTCCAGCTCCGGCATCTGGCAGTCCATCAGCACCAGGTCGTAATAGCGCGCGGTTGCCTCCGCAACCGCTTCGCGCCCGTTGCCCGCACAATCGGCCGCGCAGCCGAGCGCTTCGAGCATGGCGACGCCGATCTCGCGATTGACGAAATTGTCCTCCGACAGCAGCACGCGAACGCCGCGAAAGATGCTTTGCGGGCGTGCTTGCAATTCGGGCGCAGGGTTGTCCGCCATGCCGAAAACGCCTCGAACGGTGCGGGCCAGTTGCGGAAACGAAACCGGCTTCACCAGATAGGCGTCGACGCCGGCGGCACGTGCCTCGGTGGCCTCTCCGGCGCAATCCGGCGAGCTCAGCATGACGGTCTTGAGGCCGCTCAGGGCGGGTTCGCGGCGGATCTCCTCGACCAGCCGCACACCGTCCATCCGCGGCATCCTGCGGTCGACCAGCGCCAGGTCGTACGCCGAGCCGGATGCAGCCGCCGTGCGCAACAGCTCGAGCGCGCGCTCGCCGTTGTGCGCGGCATCGAGCCGCATTCCCATGACGCTCAGCTGATGTTCGAGGATCGAGCGGTTGGTCGGGTTGTCCTCGACGATCAGCGCTCGCAGGCCGGCGAGTTGCGCATCGCGCAACGGTCGATCCGCGCCCGCCGCGGCGGCGCCCAAACACAGCGTGAACCAGAAGGTGGAGCCTTCGCCCGGCTGGCTCTGCGCTCCGATCGCGCCTCCCATCATCTCGGCGAGCTGCTTGCTGATCGCCAGGCCGAGCCCGGTGCCGCCGAAGCGACGCGTCATCGAGGCGTCGGCCTGGGTAAACGCGGTGAACAGTCTCTGGATCGTCTCGTCGTCCATGCCGATGCCGGTATCGCGCACGCTGACGTAGATGCCGCACTCGCCTTCCTCGGGGGGCGTGCGCAGCATTTCCGGCGGCGCGTCCCGCACCTCGACCGTGACCGAGCCGCGCTCGGTGAACTTGGCGGCGTTGCCGACGAGGTTGGTCAGGATCTGACGGATGCGTAACGGATCGCCGACGAAGACATGCGGCAGCGCCGGATCGAAGTCGCACACGAGCCGAACCCTTTTCGCCTGCGCTGCCTCCGCCAGCAGCGCGATCACCTCGCCGCAAAGCTCGTGCAGATCGAACTCGGCGCGGTCGAGCTCGAGCCGGCCGGCCTCGATCTTGGAAAAATCCAGGATGTCGTTGATGATGCCGAGGAGCGCATTGCCGGAGCGATGGATGGCTTCCGCGAACCGGCGCTGGCGTTCGTCCAGATGCGTGCCGAGCAGAAGCTCGGCCATCCCGAGCACCCCGTTCATCGGCGTGCGGATCTCGTGGCTCATCGAGGCGAGGAAGCGCGACTTGGTCCTGTCCGCGTTTTCGGCCGCGTCCTTGGCCGCTCGCAGGCCTTCCTCGGCTGCCTTGCGATGCGTCACGTCGGTCGCGAGCAGGTAATAGCCCTTGAAGATACCGGCGTCGTCGACCTCGGGCAGCAGCTCGATATCCGCATAGCGATCCTGCTCGCCGGCACCCGCGGTATGGCTCTCGTAGCGAACCCGCTTGCCTTTGCGCAGCCGCAGTAGCTCGACTGGTGCAAGCCTGTGCAGGCCATGCTCCGCGTCCGGACCGATTTCGGCGTTTCCGGCGTTTTGCCGCGCTTCGCCCGTCTTGCGCCCGATGATGTCGTCCTGCTCGCAGCCGACCCATTGCGCGAACGCCTTGTTGACGAAGCCGTAGCGCTCTGCCGCGTCGACATAGGCGATCATCGCCGGGACGTTGTCCATGATGAGCTCCAGGCGCCGCTCGCTCGCCCGCTGACGGGAGCTGACCACCCGGTTCTGCACCCAGACCGCAGCCACGACGCTGCCGATCAGCAGTGCGACCCCGATGACCACCAGGCGCTGCAGGCCCGGATCGATCGGTGCGATGGCATCGCCGACGGGCTGCGCAGAGGTACATACGCCGGCGTACATCGCCGTGTAGTGCATGCCTGCGATCGCAAACCCCATGAACAAAGCCGCGGCGACCTTCAATGCGTCATTGCGCAAGGACGTGGTGGCAGCCCCGATCCGGAATACCAGCCATAACGCGACCGTGGAGCACACGATCGCATTCAGGACCGAAAGCGTGAACCAGCCCCGGCTGTAGGCGAGCATCGCCTCCATATGGATGGCGGCCATTCCGGTGTAGTGCATCGTCACCACGCCCAGGCCCATCAAGATGCCGCCACCGAGCAGGCGCGCGGTCGGCAGCGCTTTTCGGCTCACCAGGCTCAGAGCGAACCCGGACAGCACGATCGCGACCGCCAGCGAGGCCAGGGTGATCGAGACGTCGTAGGCCACGGGCAGCGGCAGCCGCCACGCCAGCATGCCGATGAAATGCATGCCCCAGATGCCGGACCCCATCGCGGTCGCGCCACCGGCCAGCCAACCGAGCGCACTGCCCCGCAGCCGGCTGCTCTGACGTACACGGGCCGTGAAGTCCAGCGCGGTATACGCGGCAAATGCAGCCACGACATACGACAGGGCGACCAGCTCTGGAGCGTATTCGGCTTGCAGAATGGTGCCCTGCAGCGGGCCGTCAATGAAAGTCAGGAAATTCTTCACTGTTTCTCCGACGCCGAATCCAGGCCCTAGTGATATGCGTGATACGCGCGCGACTACGGGCTCGCGCGTCGAAGGCACTGAATCGGCAGGATGCCGGAGATCTTTAGCGGCGCGGCGAATTCCTCGCCATCGCGATCAGTCGATCACCGAACCGAAGCCGGCACGGTGTGCAGCGCGAGCAGGAACTCGGCCGCTTCGGCGCCCTCGCGCGTGCGGCGCATCGGCGGCAGGCTGGCGAGAATGCGCCGCCCGTAGCCGCGGGTGAGCAGGCGCGGATCGCACAGCATCATCACGCCGCGATCCGATGCGTCGCGAATGAGGCGTCCCACCCCTTGCTTGAGCGTCAGCGCCGCTTCCGGCAACTGGTAGTCGAGAAAGCCACTGCCGCCTTCACGCTCGAGCCGCTCGATGCGCGCGGCGAGCACCGGGTCGTCGGGCGGCGCGAACGGAATGCGGTCGATCGCAACCAGCGACAGCGCCTGCCCGCGCACGTCCACGCCTTCCCAGAACGAGTGGCTGCCGACCAGTACGGCATTGCCGAGGCTGCGAAAGCGCTCCAGCAGTTCGCTGCGCGAACCCTCGCCCTGGGCCAGGAGCGGAAAATCCAGGCCCTCGCGGGCGAACGCTTCCCCGAGGAGCCGGCGCGCATCGCGCATCGCCCGCAGTGAGGTGAACAAACAGAACGTGCGTCCCCCGGCGGCCCGGATGAGGGGCACGAGCGCCTCGACCACCGCGGCCGTGTAGTGCGGCGTATTGGGCTCGGGCAGGTTGCGCGGCAGATAAAGCAGCGCCTGCTGCTCGAAGTCGAACGGGCTCGGCCAGCACGCGCTGGTGCACGTCTCCAACCCCAGCCGGCCGCAGAAATGATTGAAGTCGCTCCCGACCGAAAGCGTGGCCGAGGTAAAGATCCATGCGCGCGCGCCGCCCTCGACCTGACGGCGGAAGATCGAGGCAATCGAAAGCGGGGTTGCATTCAGCGCCGCCGACTGGGCGAAGACCTCGATCCAGCGCACCCGTTCGGTGCTGTCGCCCTCGCGCCAGCGCTGCAGCCGCTCCGATAGCGAAGCCGCACGGCTGCGGCAATGATCGATATCGGCCGAGCGCTCGGCCTGGGCCGCGAGCAGGTCGGTGAGCATATCGAGCGCCTTCTGCGCCGCGTCGAGCGCGGTTGCGAACGTGCCGCGCTGCGCGAGCGCTCGCGCCGGGACGCGCCCCGGCGCCTCGCCGCACTCGAGTCGCAAGTCGCGCGCCGACTTCTCCAGCGCCTGAGTCGCGGGCGGCAGCGGCGCGAAGTCGCGGGCGTGCGTGAGCGCTGCCGCCCGGGCATCGCGTGCGAGCTCCAGCAATTGCGCGGTCGAGACGCTCTCGCCGAAAAACAGGCTCGCGGTCTCTGGCAGCTGGTGCGCCTCGTCCAGGATCACGGCGTGACTCGCGGGCAACAGCTCGCCCGCCCCTTCGTCGCGCAGCACCAGGTCGGCGAAGAACAGATGATGGTTCACCACCACGATGTCGGCCTCCAGCGCCCGCTTGCGTGCTTCCATCACGAAGCACTCCTTGTACTGCGGACAGTCCGAGCCGAGGCAGTTCTCCCGGGTGGAGGTTGCGTGCGACCACGCGGAAGCGTCTTCGGGGACTTCGGCCAGCTCGCTCTTGTCGCCGCTGCGCGAGCGCAGCGCGAATGCGGCGATCGCGTGCAAATGGCGCACGCCGTCGCGGCTCGCGAAGCGGCCCTCGCTGCGAGCCCGGTCGAGATGATGGCGGCACACGTAGTTGGCGCGGCCCTTCAGAAGCGCCACGGTAACGGGCACGTTTAGCGCCGCGCGCACCATCGGGATGTCGCGGTGGTAGAGCTGATCCTGCAGCGTCTTGGTGCCGGTGGAGATGATCACCTTCGCCCCGGAGAGCAGCGCGGGAACCAGATATGCGAACGTCTTGCCGGTCCCCGTGCCCGCTTCGGCCACCAGGACACCGTAGTTGCGCATGGCCTCGTCGACCGCGTGCGCGAACGCGATCTGGCCCTCGCGCGGGCGGTAGCCGGCAACGGCGCGCGCAAGCGCTCCGTCGGAAAGGAAGACGTGGTCGATGGGATCGGACAAGGAAGCGCTTCGATTCGGACGCAAGTTCGGCTGCGGCCTAGTTTACCGCGAACGCCCCCAAGCGCCTCCGCCGGAAGTCATAGTCACGAAAGCGCCATGCTGGATCGGGTACCATGGCGGTGCCCGCTCCGAACAACGACATGCCATGACTTCCGAACGCGCACCCTCGGTCTTGCGCCGCCGCCTGCTCGCGGCCGCCTGGTCGCTTGCCGCGGCCGGCGTGCTGGCACCCTCGAGCGCACGCCCGGCCCGGGCGCCGCGGTTCGAAAAATACCCTTTTACCCTCGGCGTCGCTTCGGGCTGCCCTCGTCCGAACGGCATAGTCCTTTGGACGCGGCTCGCGCCCGCCCCGATCCATGCCGGCGGCATGACTTCGGAGGCCGTCGACGTGCACTGGGAGCTCGCCCGCGACGAAGGCTTCCGCGACATCGTCCGGCGCGGCACCGAGCGTGCCACGCCCGAGACCGCCCACAGCGTGCACATCGAACTGCGCGATCTGGACCCCGATCGGTTCTATTGGTATCGGTTCGCCGCGGGCGACGCCGTAAGCCCGGTCGGGCGCACCCATACCGCGCCCGCGGCTGCGGCGGACGTGCAACGCATGCGCTTCGCGTTCGCCTCCTGCCAGCAATTCGAGCAGGGCTACTACGGCGCTTATCGCCACATGGCAGCGGAAGACGTCGACCTGGTCGTGTTCCTCGGCGACTACATCTACGAATCGAGCTGGGGCCGCAACCACGTGCGCATGCACTCCGGCCCGGAGGCCACCACGCTCATCGGTTATCGCAACCGGCACGCGCAGTACAAGACCGACCCCGATCTGCGCGCCATGCACGCGCAAGCGCCGTGGCTGTTCACCTGGGACGACCACGAGGTCTCCAACGACTATGCCGACACCCAGGGCCAGTACCTGCAGGCGGACTTCGTCGAGCGCCGCGCCGCGGCCTATCGCGCCTACTACGAGCACATGCCGCTCGAGCGCGCCATGCTGCCG
>JBOIEI010000433.1:0-6917 GCA_050741055.1 Burkholderiales bacterium
TCCATTGTCATCGAGAAGCATGCCTTGTTCAATAGTGCACAGTCCTGCCCCGCTCATCTGCGGCCGGCATTCCGGCATGTCGAAATTCAGGCAATCGGCCGCCTTGCGAACGCAACCCGCGCGAGGCTAGCAAGGTCTGGTCTGCGTAGTACGATCGGGCACCGACGCAGCCGCACCTGCAGTCGCCCTGTAAGTGCGGGTCTGCGAATCGACAGCGCCCGATCGGGTCACATGCAGGCTCACATCCTTGCCAGCGCACACGAACGAGGAGACACGATGCCAACTGAATCCGCAGCCACCGCGGGACTGAACCGTATGGCCGTTGCCACCCCGGCCGACTACACGCGCGACCCAGCTCGCTGGGGCAGCGCGGAGATCGCGGCCCACTTTCCGGATTTCGAGCACCTGGACGTTCGCACACAAGGCGCCATCCTCCGCTTGCGCCATGGCGGGTCGGGGCCGCCGCTGCTGCTCGTGCACGGCAACCCGCAGAACCATACCTGCTGGTACCGGATCGCCGCGCGCCTCGCACAGCGCTATCACGTGATCCTGCCCGACCTGCGCGGCTACGGCGACAGCTCGCTGCCCGACGCCGGCCCGACTCACGTCAATTTCAGCTTCCGGGCGATGGCGCAGGACCTGATCGACATCATGGATCAGTTCGGCTACCGGCAGTTCTACGTGGCCGGCCACGACCGGGGTGCGCGCACGACACACCGCATGTGTCTCGACCATCCCGGGCGCATCCTGAAGGTGTGCCTGATGGACATCGTGCCTAACCACTACGTGTGGATGCATACCAACAAGAACTGGGTGATCGGAACCTGGCACTGGGGATTCATGGCGCAGCCCGAGCCCTTCCCCGAGCGGCTCATCAGCGCGGTACCGGCCGAGTACTTCCTGAAGAGCCGCATGGCCATACGCGGCGGCACGGGCCTGGACTTCCTGACCGAATCCGCCCTCGCCGAGTACGTACGCTGCTATACGCTCAAGACAATCACGGGCTCGTGCCGCGACTATCGGGCGACCGCGACTTGCGACTTCGAGATGGATACGGTGGACAAAGACACGAAGCTCGCGCCGCCGCTGCTGTTGCTTTGGGGGGCACGGGGCCATCCGCCGGAGCGGGCGCGCGAATTCATCGATATCTGGCATCGATACGCCAGCCGCATTGAAGCGTTCGAAGCCATGCCGTGCGGGCATTACATGCAGGAGGAGATGCCCGAGCGGATCTACGAGCACTACGCCAGGTTCTTCCCCAGCTGAGAGGCAACGGGCCGCGGCGCACGAAGCGGGCCAAAACAGCGAGAGAAGCGGCCGTGCCATGCT
Source organism: Burkholderiales bacterium (assembly GCA_050741055.1). Taxonomy (GTDB): domain Bacteria; phylum Pseudomonadota; class Gammaproteobacteria; order Burkholderiales; family WYBJ01; genus WYBJ01. Next base: position 1,330 of record JBOIEI010000433.1, read on the forward strand.
CGCCGTCCGGTGATTCGCTTGCCTCATCCCGGCGGTTTTGGCAGAATCGCCCGGCATCACGCGCCGGGCCGCTAGCCCCGATTTCAGTCGGTACCGCGGCCGAACACCCTGTAAATTCCATCGGCAACCCGACGTCCGTTCAAGCCGGGCGTTCGCTGCACGCGCGAGAGATCGACGATGTCAAGCCCCCGCATCGCCCTGATTCACGCCACGGCCGTCGCCATGGCGCCCGTTTGCGAGGCATTCCAGAGCGGCTGGCCGCAAGCCCGCATTACGCATCTGCTCGACGATTCGCTCAGCACCGATCTCGCGGCCGAAGGCTCGCTCGGCCATCGCATGATCGAGCGGTTCGTCACGCTGGCGCGCTATAGCGCGGGATGCGGCGCCGATGCCATCCTGTTCACTTGCTCGGCATTCGGCGCGGCGATCGAGGCGGCCCGCGCGGCGGTCGACATTCCGGTGCTGAAGCCCAACGAGGCGATGTTCGACGAGGCCTTGGAGACGGGGCGGCGCATCGGGCTCATCTCCACGTTCGAGCCGAGCATTCCATCCATGGTGCGCGAGCTGGAAGACGAGGCGAAACGCCGCGCGATCGAGCTCGACGTGCGCTCGCGCAGCGTTCCGGACGCGCTGGCGGCATTGCGCCGCGGCGACTCGAATTTGCACGACGAGTTGATTGCGCGGGCTGGCGCTGACTTCAAGGAGTGCGACGTGCTCATGCTCGCGCAGTTTTCGATGGCGCGTGCCGCTTCGCGTTTCGAGCCTTTTCCTGGACGACGCGTTTTGACCAGCCCCGGCTCGGCCGTATCCCGGCTCAAGCGCGATCTGGCCCAGTTCGCAGTCGCCTGAGAACGCGCCAAGAGAAGGCGTCGCCGGCTTGCAGCGCATGCTCCCCGAAGCAACCCGGTCCACGGTGACGGCGTGGCTGGGCTCGGACTCGGCTTCGCGCATCCTGCCCTTCGCGCTTTTCATGTTGTTCGTGGCGGCCGGCTCGCTGGTGCCGCCGCCGCTGCCGCCGCCGCCCAAGGAATGGGACTCGCGCTGGATCTATGCGCTGCGTGCCGTCGTCGCCGGCGCCGCCCTGGTGGTGCTGTGGCCGCGCTTCGTCGAGTTGCGCGCTTGGCGCCTGCCGTGGTCCGATGGGCTGCTCGCGCTTGGCGCCGGTGTCGGCGTGCTGATCATCTGGATATTGCTCGATGAGGGCTGGTTCGCGTTCGAGCTCGGTGCCGGCTTCGATCCGCGCCGGTACGGCTCCGACGCATTCGACTGGCCGATCACCTTTTTCCGCCTCCTCGGGCTGGCCGTGGTCGTTCCGCTCGCGGAGGAATTGTTCTGGCGCTCGTTCCTGCTGCGCTGGCTGGAGAAGCAGGATTTTCTGGCCGTGCGGCCCGCAGCCGTGGGCCTGCGCGCGCTGCTGATCACCAGCGTGCTATTCGCGCTGGAACACAATCAATGGCTGGCCGGGTTCATCGCAGGACTGGTCTACGGCTGGATCTACGTGCACACAGGCCGCCTGTGGGTTCCCGTACTTGCCCATGCAGTAACCAACGGGCTGCTCGGCGCGTATATTCTGATCACGCGCGACTGGCGCTTTTGGTGAAACCGGCGGCGCGCACCCGCATCGTTTCCATGGGTTGATTAGCCTTGCCGTCTCGACGCCGCATTCTGTTGCTAGCGCTCGGCGCAGCCCTGGCCGAGCCGTGCCGGGCCATCATCGGCGGTAGCGAGGACGGCACACCGCCCGACTCGCCGGCCAACCGCGTCGATCCGAACACGACCACGTCGCCCTGGGCTGGGGTCGGCAGCCTCAGCGTCGTCATCGGAGCGCTGCGGGAGCGAGCAGGAACGTACACGGCCACAGCGCTCGATGCGCGTCATGTCATCACGGCGGCCCACGTCGTCGCCGGCCGGGATGCGGCGGAGGTGCGCTTCAATCTGAACTACGGGGAGGACCTCTCGCACCGGATCGACGCGGCGGCCATTACCGTCCATCCCGACTATGCGGGCCACAAGCCGGATGCGAGATCCGGCATCGTGCACGACGATCTCGCGATCGTGCGCCTTGGCGAGTCGCTGCCGTTCGGCGTGCCCTTCTACACAATACGGCGCACTCCGGTTCGACCGCGTACGGTGATTACGCTGGTGGGCTACGGCGCCAGCGGCGATGGCGTTCACGGCCGAAGCGTTCCGGCCTCGCCGTCGGTGAAACGCGTCGGCCGCAACGTCATCGATGCGGGGTTCCGGGACAGCGACGGCGGAGAAGAGCCGGAAGTGTACCTGTTCGACTTCGACGGGCCGGATGCTTCCGCCAATCGGCTCGGCGGCGGCTCGCTCGGCAATCACATCGAAGCGACCGTCGCGGGCGGCGATTCCGGATCGCCCGCGCTGGTGCGTGCAGCACGGGGACGTTGGCAGCTGGTGGGCGTCAATACCTTTGTCGCACCTCGGTCAGCGCTCAACCAGCGCTTCGGTGGCTTCGGCGGCGGCGTACTGCTTTACCCGTATGTCGACTGGGTGAATTCGGTGCTGGCCGGTACGGCTGGCTGAGCTCATTCGTTCGGCATGCGGGACGGATCGCATTGCGGAACATCGGCAAGCAGGCTACAGTCCGCATGCGGACTACACACCAAGCCGAGCGCTGCGCGCATGGCACGTCGATTGCGGCATTGAGGTAATCCCTGCGCCGGGAGGTGTTGGATGTACGCTTCCGTTCCCTTTCTCTCGCGTGCTCTCTCGATGATGGGCACGGCAATGCGGCGCGCGGGATATGGCGTGCGTCTCGTAGTACTCGCCATCGTTGTATCGGTTGCTTCGCCCCCGCTTCATGCCGCAGAAAGCGCGCCGCCGGAAGAAGCCAAGCCGGGCCGGCAGATTCGCAACATGGATGCGTTGTCGGTCGTGCTGCTGCGCGCGACAGCGCCCAAGGATGCGCGCAGCGCAGCCACGCTCGGCGTGCAGCGGCAAGGCAGCGGGATCGTCATCGACAACAGCGGCCTCATCCTGACGATCGGCTACCTCATCCTGGAAGCCGATGGGATCGAAGTCATTCCCGCCGACGGCAAGGCGGTGCCTGCGACCATGGTGGGATACGACCATGCAACCGGATTCGGCCTGGTGCGTGCTTCGGCGCCGCTGACGATCAAGCCGATCGAGCTGGGCGATTCGGCCACCTTGCCCGAGCGTGAGCCGGTTTTGATCGCCGGTTTCGACGGCGTGGCGCCGGCCTATGTGGTTTCCAAGCGTCAGTTCGCCGGCTTCTGGGAGTACCTGCTCGACAGCGCGATCTTTACTGCGCCGGCCACGGTGAACTGGAGCGGGGCGGCGCTCATCGGCCGCGACGGCAAGCTCTATGGCGTGGGCTCGCTGGTCGTAACCGATGCGGTCAAGCCGCAAACCTACTCGCCCGGCAACATGTTCGTGCCTATCGATCTGCTGAAACCGATCCTGGGCGATTTGATCGATACCGGCCGAGTCAGCGGTCCGGCACGTCCCTGGATCGGCGTCAACACGCAGGAGATGCAGGGTCACCTGGTCGTCACGCGCGTCACCCGGGACGGTCCGGCCGAGAAAGGCGGATTGAAGGTGGGCGACATCATTCTGCGAATCGGCGGCCAGCAGATCGCCGGCCAGGTCGATTTCTATCGCAAGCTATGGTCGAAAGGGCCGGCCGGTACCGAGATTCCGCTGTCGGTGCTGCAAGGCGCGCAGATGAAGGATTTCGTGATCGAATCGAGGGATCGCTCCCAGCACGTGCGTATGCGCACCACGTATTAGCAGGGAGAATCAGGCAAAATTTTTTGCCCGAGCAGGGAGCCGAAGGCGCGCGGCAGCCGACGCGGTCGACGATCGCTTCCTGCTATCATTCCCCGCTTGACTCAGCCGCTACAGGAGCCGTCTTGATGGCCCAGGATCGAATCAGGGGCGTGCTCTCGCCCGTCGTCACGCCGTTCAACGAAGACCTTTCGCCCGATGCCGAACGCTTCATCCGGCATTGCAAATGGCTGGTATCCCAGCGCGTCGGTCTTGCCGTCTTCGGCACCAACAGCGAAGCGAACTCGCTCTCCGCCAACGAGCGCATGGCGCTGCTCGAAGCGCTGGTGAACGCCGGCGTCGACCCCAAGCGCATGATGCCCGGCACCGGGTGCTGCGCACTGTCCGACTCGGTGCGCCTTACCGAGCATGCCGTCAAGCTGGGCGTGGCCGGCGCGCTGATGTTGCCGCCGTTCTACTACAAGGGCGTGAGCGACGAAGGCTTGTACCGCAACTTTTCCGAAGTCATCCAGCGCGTGGGCGATTCGCGCCTTCGCATCTACCTCTACCACATCCCGCCCGTGTCGCAGGTTCCCATCACGCTGAACCTGATCGAGCGGCTGCTCAAAGCCTATCCCGGCACCATCGCAGGGTTGAAGGACAGCTCGGGCGACTGGAACAACACCAAGGCGGTGCTCGATCGATTCGCGAAGTCCGGCTTCGATGTATTCGCCGGCAGCGAGTCGTTTTTGTTGCAGAACATGCGCAACGGCGGCGCCGGTTGCATCACTGCGGGGGCGAACGTGAACCCGGCTCAGATCACGTCGCTCTACGATGCCTGGCAGGGCGCCGGCGCCGATTCGATGCAGAAGGCGATCGACGACGTTCGCAATGTCCTGCAAAGCGTGCCGATGATTCCGGCGCTGAAGCGCACCATCGCGCATTACTCGGGCGATAAGGAATGGAATCGGCTGCGTCCACCGCTCACGGAGCTCACCGCGCAGCAGGAGCAGCAGCTGCTGCAGGGGCTGGAGAAGCTGGACTTCGGGATGCCGGGCGTGCGCGAAGCGGCGCTCGCCTGACGCGCACTCGGCTGGCGGGGGCTGCAAGCGCCCCTGCCGTTCCAACTCGCCGACCCGAGGCGAGCCACGCCTCGGCGCAAATCTAACGGCCGCGGAATACGGGACGGCGCTTTTCCATGAAGGCGCTGCGGCCCTCCTCGTAATCGGCGCTGGCGAAGCAGGCGTCGACCATGTCCTGGCAGCGCTCGAGATCGCGGACACTGGAGTCCTTGTGCCGCTCCAGGACGCAGCGCTTGACCGCCGCCAGCGTGAGCGGCGCATTGTCGGCGATCATCTCCGCGTAGCCGCGCGTGTACGATTCGAGCTCGCCGACCGGCACCAGCCGATTGATGAGTCCCATCGTCACCGCTTCCTGCGCGTTGAACTTGCGCGCCGTGAAGAAGATCTCGGCAGCGAACGACGGGCCGACCAGGTCGATCAAGCGCCGGATGCCGTCGTAGCGATAGCCCAGGCCCAGCCGGCCGGCCGGAATCGCGTAGATCGAATCGTCGGCGGCGATGCGGATGTCGCAATCGATCGCCACCGCGCAGCCGCCGCCGATGCAGTAACCGCGGACCATCGCGATGGTCGGCTTGGAAAATTCCTGCAGTGCTTTGTGCGCGGCCTCGCCGGCCGCGTTGTACGCCTCGGCCGCCTCCGTGCTCGCGCGCTTTTCCTTGAACTCGGAGATGTCGGCGCCGGAGACGAACGCCTTGTCGCCCGCCCCCTTGACGACGACCACGCGGACCTCGGGGTCGCGCTCGAACGCGGTCAGCG
>JBOIEI010000434.1:0-3612 GCA_050741055.1 Burkholderiales bacterium
CCCCCATCGCCGCCCCCACCCGCAGTGAGGCCCGCGACGCAGCCCTTCGCGACTGCGACGCAGTCGTATGTGGGTCCCGCGCCCACCAAGACCAATCTGCAGCCGCAGGCCCTGGCGGGTCAATTGGTGGGCGCGATCCAGATCCTGACCGGACCGAGCGCCGGCAAGGAGCTCGAGCTGGTCAAGAACCTCACCACCCTCGGCAAGCCCGGCGTCCAGGTGGCCGTCATCACCCGGCGCCCGCAAGGCTATTTCATCACTCATGTCGAGGGCGCCAACTTTCCGATCGTGAACGGCAGGACGCTCGATGCGCAGGCGCACCCGCTGCGCGATCACGACGTGGTCGAATTGGCCGGTGTGAAGATGGAGTTCTTCCACAAGGGCGGCTGAGCGCCCACCCGCGCGTTCGCCGCGTGTTTGCCGTTCTTGCGGTTGCGCCGCAGGACCGAAACGCCTCGTGCCGTCAGGGAGGGCGGTCTGCGTTGCGCCCATTCCGGTCACCTGATGCGGCATTTTCCACGCCGGCGGCCATGCCGCAAGCCGCCTTTCGGCCTGGTTCAGGTGCCTAGCGCGCATTCGGTCCCGTGTAAGCCGCCCACTTTCTGCCCTTTATTGCGGCTATGCGCGTACCCAACGTCCACTATGCTCGCATCCGCGCCTGACCGTGCATCCGCGCCGATGAGCCTGATCGTTCCCAACCCGCAAACACCCCAACCAACGGGGGCCGCTTGAAGAAGCACGCCGTGCGCATCGGCTTCGGCATCCTGGTCGTGCTGGCGTTCCTCGCCCACGCGGCCGGCTGGATCCGGCTGCCGCTGATGGAGCACCTGGAAGCGCTCACTTACGATGCGCGGCTCAATCTCACGATGCCGAAGACCCTGGATGAGCGCATCGTCATCATCGACATCGACGAAGACAGTCTGCGTCCGCGCGAGGAGGGCGGCGAGGGGCGCTGGCCGTGGCCGCGTAACCGGCTCGCGCTCATGATGGACAATCTGTTCGACAAGTACGGGGCCGCGATCGTCGGGTTCGACGTGGTGTTCGCGGAGCGCGACCAGAGCTCGGGGCTCGGCGTATTGCGCGATCTGGCGAAATCGCAGCTGAAGGACAACGCCTCGTTCCAGTCCGTGCTGTCGCAGATGGAGCCGCAGCTCGACTACGACCGCTTGTTCGCCGAGCGCATGCGGCAGCGTCCGGTAGTGCTCGGTTACTATTTCTCCTCCGAGCGCCGGGCTGCCGTGAGCGGCATGCTGCCCGCGCCGGTGCTTCCGCCCGGCACGTTCGCCGGCAAGAACATTCCTTTCTATACCGCCCAGGGCTATGGCGCCAATCTGCCGAAGCTGCTCGAGGCAGCGGCCGGCGCCGGCCACTTCAATCCGTACACCGATCCCGACGGGGTGTCGCGGCGCGTGCCCATGCTGGTGGAATACAAAGGCGCCTATTACGAGCCGCTGGCGCTGGCGATGGTGCGCGTGCTGTTGGGGATGTCGGCAGCCGCCAAGAGCGGGGCGACGACAATCAGCTTGCCCAAGGTTGTGCCGGGATACCCCGCCGAGGGCATCTGGTCGCGCGGCTACCAGGGGCTGGAATGGCTGCAGGTGGGTCCGCTGCACATCCCCGTGGACGACCGCGTCACCGCGTTGGTGCCGTACCGGGGCAAACAAGGCAGCTTCAAGTACTTGCCCGCCGCGGACGTTATCCAGGGCAAGGCGGACCCAGCCGACCTCAAGGGGAAGATCGTGCTCGTCGGGACCACGGCGCCAGGACTGTTCGACCTGCGATCGACGCCGGTCGCTTCGGTCTTTCCCGGGGTGGAGATCCACGCCAACCTGATCGCCGGCATGCTCGACCAGAGCATCAAGCAAAAGCCCCCCTACGTGCTGGGCGCCGAGATGGTGCTGCTGCTGCTCACCGGAGTAGCCATGACCTTCGCACTGCCGCTGTTCACGCCGGACCGGCAGGCGCTCGCCACGGTGGGCGCGCTGGCGGCGGTGGTGGCGGTCAACGTCGCGATCTTTCACTACGAAAACCTGGTGCTGCCGCTGGCCTCGGGGGTGGTGATGATTACCGTGCTGTTCATCTTCAGCATGGCGTACGGCTTTTTTGTCGAGGCCCGGGGCAAGCGCCAGATCACGAGTCTGTTCGGGCAATACGTCCCGCCGGAGCTGGTGGACGAGATGGCGAAGAATCCGGAGAGCTTTTCGATGGAGCCCGAGAGCCGCGAGATGACGGTGCTGTTCTCCGACGTGCGCGGTTTCACCACCATATCCGAGGGGCTGGAGCCGAAGGAACTTTCCAGCCTGATGAACGAATTCCTCACGCCCCTGACGGAAGTCATCTACAGTCAGCGCGGAACCATAGACAAGTACATGGGAGACGCCATCATGGCGTTCTGGGGTGCGCCGCTGCCGGCGCAGGACCATTCCCGGCAAGGCATCAAGGCGGCGCTGGAGATGCATCGCAAGCTGGCCGCGCTGCAGCCGGAGTTCAGGAGCCGCAATTGGCCCGAGATCCAGATCGGCGTAGGCCTGAACACCGGGCGCATGAGCGTGGGCAACATGGGCTCGAAAGTCCGGCTCGCCTATACGGTCATGGGCGATGCCGTCAATCTCGCCTCCCGGCTCGAGAGCCTCACGAAGGAATACGGCGTTGCCATCATCGTCGGCGAATCGACCCGGAGCCTCACCGCCCAGGATTTCGTATACCGCGAGCTCGACCGCGTGCGGGTTAAGGGCAAGCTGGAACCCGTGGCCATTTACGAGCCGATCGGCGCGGCAGGCGAGGTGGACAAGCGCACCCTCGACGAGCTCAGGCTCTTCTCGCAGGCACTGAAGCTCTACCGCGCACAGGATTGGGACATGGCGGAGCTGCAGCTGATCAACCTGCTCAAGATCGCATCCGACTGCCGGCTCTACCAGCTCTACGTGGAGCGCATCGGCGTGTACCGCACCAGTCCGCCAGGCAGGGACTGGGACGGCGCTTTCACTTTCGAGCACAAATAAACCATGAAGCTGAGAATCCTCGGCTGCAGCGGCGGCATCGGCGGCTGCCTGCGCACCACCTCGATGCTGATCGACGACGACATCCTGATCGACGCAGGCACCGGGGCAGGGGAGCTTTCGATCGCCCAGCTGAGCGCGATCGACCATGTGTTCGTGACTCACTCGCACATGGATCATATCGCCTCGATCCCGTTCATCGCCGATACGGTCGGCGGCATGCGCGCCGCACCGCTTACGGTGCATGCCACCGAGGCAACTCTGGACATCATCCGCACCCACGTTTTCAACTGGAAGATCTGGCCCGATTTCACCCAGATCCCGAGCCGGGAGAACCCCTATCTGCGACTGCAGCCGGTTCGGGTCGGCGCCGCAGTCGAGCTGGGAGGGCGGTCGATCACCCCGGTGCCCGCGAACCACGTCGTGCCCGCGGTCGGCTATCATGTCGACAGCGGGCGCGCAAGCCTCGTCTTCACTGGCGATACCACCAGCAACGACGAGCTGTGGAAAGTCGTGAACCGGATAGAGAACCTGCGCTACCTGATCATAGAAACGGCGTTCTGCAACAGGGAGCGGGATTTGGCCGTCGCATCCAAGCATCTGTGCCCGAGCA
>JBOIEI010000435.1:0-2610 GCA_050741055.1 Burkholderiales bacterium
GGTACGTGAGCTTGCCCTCGCGCTTTTCTCGCGAACGAAGGATGTGCGTGTCGCCGCCCAGTTGGCGAAGGCGCAGACCGCGCTTTCGGGCATCGCGGGATTGCAGACGGGAATGCACCTGATGCGCGCGCTGCTGGAGCAGTACTGGGACGAAGTCCATCCCAGGCTGGAAGCCGAAGACAATTACGATCCGGTGTTCCGCATCAACGCCCTCGCAGCCATCGACGATCCGCTCGGCCTGCTCGGCCTGGTACGCAAGACCGCCCTGATCGAGGCGCGCTCGGTCGGACGCTTCACCTTCCGCGATCTGGATGTCGCCGGGGAGCGGGCCACGGCCGCGGAGAATGCAACCGCGCCCTCGCTCGATCTGCTGAAGGCGGCGTTGCGGGAGGCGGGTTCGGCCGAAGCCGAGTCGCGGCTCATCATCCTGAAAAGGGTGCGCGAGGATCTGCGCGCGGTCGAGGCCATCTTCCGCAGCCGCGCATCCGGCGGCCAGAGCCCGGATATCGAGAAGCTCGACACCACGCTTGCCCACGGCATCGCGTTCCTGGAAACGGGGATCGAGCGGGCCGAACCCGCCGCGGAAGCGGGCGATGAAAACGTCATTGGCGCGTCGGCGCAGCATGGGGCGGGCGGTGCCGGCCTGGGTGCGTTGCGCAGCCGCGAAGACGTCAAGCGGGTGCTCGAACAGGTCTGCGAATACCTGGAAAAGGTGGAACCGAGCAATCCGGCGCCGCTGCTCATACGGCGTGCGCAGCGCCTGCTCGACTTGAGCTTCATCGACATCATTCAGGACCTTGCCCCCGATGCCTTCGGTCAGATCGAGAAGCTCGCCGGCACCGGGCAAGGGGTATCGCAGGAATAGCGCGCCGGCCAGAAGACGGTAAAGGCGCGGCGAAGCTTACGCAACAGCAGCAGTCATACTTTTGCAACGAGGAGACAGGCCATGGCCCAGAGCAGCCAGAAGTTCATTGCCCGCAATCGGGCGCCACGCGTGCAGATCGAGTACGACGTGGAGCTCTACGGCGCGGAAAAGAAAGTCCAGTTGCCCTTCGTCATGGGCGTGATGTCGGACCTTTCGGGCAAGCCCGCCGAGCCGCTGCCGCCGGTGGCGGAGCGCAAGTACCTCGCGATCGACGTCGACAACTTCGACGAGCGGCTGAAGTCGATGAAGCCGCGGGTGGCGTTCCAGGTGCCCAACACGCTCACCGGCGAAGGCAACATAGCTGTCGACATCACCTTCGAGAGCATGGACGATTTCTCGCCCGCGGCCGTGGCGAAGAAAGTCGATGCGCTCAGCAAGCTGCTCGAAGCGCGCAACCAGCTCGCGAACCTGCTTACGTACATGGACGGCAAGACCGGCGCCGAGGAGCTCATCGCCAAGGTGCTGCAGGATCCCGCGCTGCTGCAGTCGCTCGCCGCGGCGCCCAAGCCGGAAGAAGGCGGACAGGCGTAGCGGCGCCGCACTCTGCCGCTACATCGTGAACCAATCCAACAAGGTGGCATATGGCTGAAGCCCAATCCCAGACCCAGGCTGCAACCGGCGAAGTCCAGATCGACGAGTTTGCCTCGCTCCTCAACAAGGAGTTCAGGCCGAAGACCGACCAGGCGAAGGATGCCGTCCAGAGCGCTGTGCGCACGCTGGCTGCGCAGGCCCTGGCCGACACCAAGCTCGTCTCCTCCGACGCGATCAAGTCGATCGAGGCGATGATCGCCGCGATCGATCAAAAGCTCACCGAACAGATCAACCTCATCCTCCACAACGAGGACTACCAGAAGCTCGAGGGCGCCTGGCGCGGCCTGCACTACCTGGTGAACAACACCGAAACGGACGAGCAGCTGAAGATTCGGGTGATGAACATCTCCAAGGCCGAGCTGGCGCGTACGCTCAAGCGCTACAAGGGCACGGCGTGGGACCAGAGCCCGATATTCAAGAAGGCCTACGAAGAGGAATTCGGCCAGTTCGGCGGCGAGCCGTTCGGCTGCTTCGTCGGCGACTACCACTTCGACCATACGCCGCCGGACGTCGAGCTCCTGGGCGAGATGGCCAAGGTCAGCGCAGCAACGCATTCGCCCTTCATCGCCGGTGCCTCGCCCACTGCCATGCAAATGGAATCGTGGCGCGAGCTCGCCAATCCGCGCGACCTCACCAAGATCTTCTCCTCGCCTGAGTACGCGCCGTGGCGTTCGCTGCGCGAATCGGAAGATTCGCGCTACATCGGGCTCGCCATGCCGCGGTTTCTTGCGCGCGCTCCGTACGGCGCGAAGACCAACCCGGTGGAAGAGTTCGACTTCGAGGAGGATGTCGAAGGCGCGCAGCACGACCGCTATACCTGGGCGAACTCGGCCTACGCCATGGCAGTGAACATCAACCGGGCCTTCAAGATGTACGGCTGGTGCACGCGCATCCGCGGCGTGGAATCGGGCGGCGCGGTCGAGAACCTGCCCTGCCACACGTTCCCGACCGACGACGGCGGTGTGGACATGAAGTGCCCGACCGAGATCGCCATCAGCGATCGGCGCGAGGCGGAGCTGGCGAAGAACGGCTTCATGCCCCTGGTGCACAGGAAGAACTCCGACTTCGCGGCCTTTATCGGCGCGCAGTCGCTG
>JBOIEI010000436.1:0-1668 GCA_050741055.1 Burkholderiales bacterium
CCGCGAAGCTTATCGAGCGCGCGCCCGGAACGGGCCGCGCGCTTGCCGCGATGCGCTGGCGGCCCTGGATCGGCGTCGCGCTGCCGGCGATCGCGCTCGCCGCAGGCCTTGTTGCCGAGCACATCACCGATCCGGGACGCGTGAACATCCTTGCCTTTCCGCTGCTCGGTATCATCGTCTGGAACCTGGCCGTATACGTCTGGCTGCTCGTACGCACGGTAAGGGCGATCGCGCGCCGTTCGAGGCGCCAGCCGGGGCGGGTAGCGCAGCTTCTCTCCGGTGTCCGTCGCAATCTGACTGCGCACGTGTCCGGAGCGCTCGCCGGCGCGGCTGCGAGCTTTGCGCTCGATTGGGGCGAGCGTTCCGCACCGCTCATCGCAGCGCGCGCGGCGCGCATCCTGCACCTGTCCGCGGCCGCACTGGCGCTCGGCGCCGTGGCGGGACTGTTCCTGCGCGGGCTCGCGTTCGAATACCGCGCCGGCTGGGAAAGCACCTTTCTCGACGCGCCAGCCGTGCACGGACTGCTCGCGTTCTTCCTCGGTCCGGCGGCTCGCTTCATCGGCCAGCCGTTTGCGAGCGTGGAGGCAATCGCGGCGCTACGCTGGGACGCCGGCGGCGGCGAGAACGCCGCGCGCTGGATCTATCTCTACACCGTTACGGTGGCGGTCGCGGTGATCGTGCCGCGCCTCGTCCTCGCAGCGATTGCCGGGCTGCGGGAGCGTATGCTTTCCAGACGCTTTCCGCTCTCGCTCGACGAAGCGTATTTCCGGCGGCTGCTTTCCGGTTGGCGCGAAGCGCCCGCGCGCGTGGAGGTGATGCCGTATGCCTATACGCCGGCCGAGAACGCCATGCAGGGCCTGCAACGACTCGCGGGCTCGATGTTCGGCGACGACGTGCAAGTGCATTGGGCGCGCAGCGTCGCATTCGGCGACGAGGACACGCTCGGCGCGACGTCTGATCGCTCGTCGCCCGCCGCCGATATGGTCGTCGCGCTCTTCAACCTTGCGGCCACGCCAGAGACCGAGAATCACGGCGTGTTCCTCGATCGTTTGAAGTCGCGCACGCCGAGGCGGATTGCCGTCATCGTCGACGAGGGGCCGTATCGAAGCCGTCTCGGCGCGCAGGCCGGAGCCGATGCGCGTCTCGCGGAGCGACGGCAAGGGTGGTCGGGCCTGGCGGAGACGCGCGGGGCGCGCGCCGTCTTCGTCGACTTGACCCTGCCGGAGCTCACGGCCGCGCAACGCGAGCTCGATGCTCAATTGACCGGCCGGACCGCATCGGCGTGAGTGCGACGCACACGCCGGCGACGGTCGAGCTCGCGCTCGTCTCGCACACGAATGCGGGCAAGACGACGCTCGCGCGCACGCTCCTTGGGCGAGAGATCGGCGAGGTTCGCGATGCGCCCCATGTCACCGAGCTCGCCCAGGCGCACACGCTGCTCGAAACGCCAGGCGGGGATGTGCTGCGCTTGTGGGACACGCCGGGCTTCGGCGATTCGGCGCGGTTGGTGAAACGCCTGCGCGCCGCCGACAACCCGATCGGCTGGCTCATGCGCGAGGTATGGGATCGCTACCGCAACCGTCCGCTCTGGTGCAGCCAGCAGGCGGTGCGCACGGTGCGCGAATCGGCCGACGTGGTGTTGTACCTGGTGAACGCGGCCGAGGATCC
>JBOIEI010000437.1:0-5110 GCA_050741055.1 Burkholderiales bacterium
ATCGAGCACTGGATGATGCGCGGGTTGATGGCGGTGAGGCGCGCGTAGTCGATGCCGAGCCGCTCCAGCACCCCGGCGCGAAAATTGTCGACGACGATGTCGCTCACCCGCACCAAGTCGTAGAACACCTGCCGCCCCGCCTCGGACTTCAAGTTCAGCACGATGCTCTTCTTGTTGCGGTTGAGCGTGAGGAAAAGTCCGCTCGAGCCCTTGTACGGGGCAACCGAGGGATTGCGCCCCAGATCCCCTTCGGGCGATTCCACCTTGATCACTTCCGCGCCCAGGTCCGAAAGCACCTGCCCGCCGTAGGTGCCGGCGATGATCTGACCCAGCTCGAGTATCCGTACGCCTTCGAGCGCGAAACTCATGGCCGCCCTAGAGCCCCAATCCGCGGGCGATGATGTTGCGCTGGATCTCGGAGGTGCCGCCCCCGATCACGGCCAGACGCGAATCGCGGAAGAAGCGCTGCATCGGATACTCCATGCAGTAGCCGTAGCCGCCCAGGATCTGCAGGCCGAGATCCGAGATCGTCTTGTACGCTTCGCCGGTATGGAGCTTGAGCACGGCGGCGTCGTGCCGTGTCGCCTTCCCTTCGGCCATGAGCCAGGCGAAGCGATAGACCAGCATGCGCGCGACATCCAGCATCACCTTCATATCGGCGAGCTTGTGCGAGATCGCCTGGAACGAGCCGATGGCGCGGCCGAACTGCTTTCGCTCCTTGGCGTAGGCGAGCGCATAGTCGAACGCCGCCATCGCCGCGCCTGTACGGGCCGCGGACAGGCACAGCCGTTCGTACCACAGATACGCATCGACCGCCACCCAGCCCTCGTCCACCGTGCCGAGAACCGCCGCAGCCGGCACGCGCACATCCGAGTAGAACACCTGGGTGGTGCCGATAGCGCGCTGGCCGAGCGTCTCGATTCTGCGCACCTCGATCCCGGGAAGCGAGGTCTCCACCAGGAAATTGGTGATTCCTTGCTGCTTCCTCGCGCCGGAGGATGTGCGCGTCACCAGCAGGCAATAGTCGCTGATGTCCATGCCCGAGGTGAACACTTTCTGCCCGCTGATGCTGTAGCCGTCTGCTGTGGGGGTGGCGCGGGTGCCGAGCGCGGCCGCATCCGAGCCCGAGTGCGGCTCGGTCAGACCGAAGCAGAACGACAATTCGCCCTTCACTACCCGCGGCAGGAGGGACTCCTTTTGCGCGCGCGTGCCGTGCAGGGCGATCGCATAGCCGCCGTAGGTCAGCGTGCGAAAGACCCACATCGCGAGCTCTTCGAAATGCCGTCCTGCCGCCTCGAGCAGGATCGCGAGCTCGATCGGCGAGCCGCCGCTGCCGCCGTATTCCCGCGGGATGACGAGCCCGAACCAGCCGTGCTCGGCGAGCGCCCGGTAGGCTTCGCGCGGCGCCTTCGCCTCCCGATCGCAGCGCTCGGCATATTCGGGGGGGCAGACCGAATCGAGCAGCTCGTCCAGATGATGCCGAAGCGTTTCCTGCTCCCCGTTGAAGGAAAAGTCCATCGGCGGCTACCGGCGGTCCATCTCGGCCAGAGCGAGCACGCGCTTGGCGCGCTGGTACATGGCATAATCGACGAGCTTGCCTCGGACCGTGATGGCGGCGATGCCCGATTGCTCTGCAGCCGCGAATTCGCGTACGACCTCGCGGTAGTAGTCGGCCTCGGCCTGGGGAACCGCATAGGCCGCGCGCACGGGAGCGAGCTGCTTGGGATGAATCACGGTGCGCCCGGTGTAGCCCAGGCGCGAGGAAAGCCGGGAATCGGCCAGCAGCCCGGCCTCGTCGTTCAGGTCGCCGAAGACACCGTCGAGCGGCTGCAGCTGACTGCCGGCTGCGCGCGTCTCGAGCAACACCTTGGAACGTGCATACAGCAGCTCCACGCCTTCCGCCGACCAGCCGCAGCCCAGGTCGGTCTGGAGGTCGCCGTCGCGCGCGCTGCCGATGCAGCTGCCGGCGACGCGCGGTGATGCAATCAACATATCGAGACAGCGCACCACGCCGAGCGCGCTCTCGATCATCGGCACGATGGACACGGTCCCTGGGCGCATCGCGTGCGTAGCCTCCTCTCGATCGAGCAACGAGGCGGTCTCGGCGATGTCGTCTGCGCTTTCAGCCTTGGGAAGGAGAATCACATCCAGGCCGGTGCGAACGACGGCCGCCAAATCCTCCCCGAGCATTCCTGTCGAGCGCGCGTTCACCCGCACCATCAGCAGTGGATGCGCCTGCCCGCTCGCCGCAAGCGCGTCGATCGTTTTCGCGGCCAGCGCTCGCGCCTGCGCTTTCGCCGTCAGTGCGACCGAATCCTCCAGATCCAGGATGACGGCGTCGGCCCCACTCTCCAGCGCCTTGGTCACGATGCGCTCGTTGGCCGCAGGGGCGAACAACGCCGTGCGAATCGGTTTCACTTGCGGCTCCTCGACAGGGAATGGTGAAGCCGCAACAGACTGCGCGCCTCGCACAGCGGGCACCCCGCAGCGGCTTCCCGGCGGATGTTACCGGCAGCCTTGACTCGACGCTACCCGAGTCGAGCGTATTCTTCTCGGCGCTACCCGAACCGAGCGCCGCCAGCGCCGGGCGACCGCGGGCGAGGTCCGGTCAATGCGTCATACCGTGTTGCCGGTCGGCCGTACGCCGTTCACTTCGATGTAGTGCACGACATCGATAACGCCCGGAACCTCGCGGGCAAGCTGGACCGCGCGCTCGGCTTGCGCCCGGTCGCGGGCGACGCCCAGGAGCTCCACGGTGCCGTTCGCGACGCTGACGAGCAGCTGGATGCCCTCCATCGCCAGGTCGCCCAACAGCGTATCGCGCACCCGTTCCGCGACGGCGCGATCCTGGGCGGACTCCTCCACCGAGGGCGCTTGGGGCTGCGGCTGCGGGATGCTTTCCTGTGCGAGCGTCGGCGCTCCGGCGAGGCCCATGCTTGCCGCAGCGATCATCCACGCGGCGCAGCGTCCTGCCACTGCATTGCGTATCTTCATGGTCGGTCCTTTGCCCAGGTTTCAATCCAGATGAGGTCGGTCGATGCGTTGTCGCCGCCTCCGCCATCTCCCGCTGCACGGCGCGTGCCTTACGTGATGGGGACAGGCACCGGCCGACTCCGCTCCGGATCGGCGCGACTGGACGCACGCACGGCCGCACGGCGGCACCTGTGCGGGCATGCAGCGTGCGCAACAAGCAGAAACGCATGGCGGCGGGCAATTCGCCGCGTTCGAAGTACACACAGGAATCGAGTCGGCCATGAAACCTATACGACGCGAGCAATTCGATCCGGGAGCCCGCACGGTTCCCAAAAGCTGGACCGCGAGCGCTGCCGGTACAGGCCGCGGTACAGCCAGCGAGCGCGAGCCCTACAAGTGGATGACCACACTGCCTGCGCCGCTCGCCGAGGTGCGTCGGTGCGCACTCGAAGCGCTGACCGAGTCGAATGCGGTGCTCGCGTATCTTTACGAAACCGACGACAACGTTGTCATCCGCTGTACCTTGCCACAACGCCAGATCCGCGCCGAGTTGAAGCCTCTGGACACACGCTTGAGTCGCATCGTGGTCGTGACCATGCAAGACAACGCGTTCGATCGCGTAACCTCGGGCCGAATCGTGGATGCGATCGAGCACAAGCTGCAGGACGCGGGCTACCTGACCGCGGCCTAAGCGGTCTGGGACAGCCCCGGCCCGCCAGCGCCCATCGTTGTGGCGAGGCCGTCTCGGCGGGGCGATAATCGCAGCGTCGTTCGACCCGAACCGGGGGCGACACCACGGGATTCAAGGTTGCCGCCTGCAACATCGTCACAGGCGAGCCGATCCGCAAGTACAACGTCGTCATCGGTTTTGCAGCGTCCGACATTGCGGCAGGCACGCTGGTCCACTCGCACAACATGGAGTTTCGCGAGTTCCATCGCGACTATGCCCATGCCCAGGACTACCAGCCGGTGGCGCTGTTGCCCGAGTACGAGCGCGCCACTTTCATGGGCATCGTGCGTGCCAACGGCCAGATCGCCACGCGCAACTATGCCGGCATCATTGCCACGGTGAATTGCTCGGCGACGGTCGTGCACCGGATCGCCGAGTGGTTCACGCCCGGCTTCGACCCGTGCTCGGCCACGGGGCAGATCGCAGGCGGCGCCAACGTCATTCTGTTCACGACCGGACGCGGCTCATGCTTCGGCGCCAAGCCCGTGCCCTCGATCAAGCTCGCCACCAATACGCCCATGTACAGGCGGCTGACCGAAGACATGGACATCAACTGCGGCGAGATCCTGGACGGCACCGCCACCGTCAAGGCGATGGGCGAGAAAATCTTCGAGCACACGCTCCGAATCTGTTCCGGCGAGAAGAGCAAGAGCGAGGAGCTCGGGCTCGGCGATCACGAGTTTGTGCCATGGAATATCGGCGTCGTTGGATAGACGTGACCCTTCTCACTCGATTTTGATCCCCGCCTTCTTGACCACCCCGGCCCAGCGCGCCACGTCCTCGCGCACGTGCTGAGCGGCGTATTCCGGCGTGCTGCTCTTCGCTTCGGCGCCGAGGCTCGAGAAGCGCTCCTGAACCGGCTTGGAGGCCACCACCTGGGCGGTGGCTGCCGCCAGTCGGTCGATAATCGGCTGCGGCGTGCGCGCCGGCGCGAACAGCCCGGTGAACGTGCTCGCCTCGCATCCTTCGCAGCCCTGCTCGGCAAGCGTCGGCACATCCGCGATCTGGGACGAGCGCTTGAGGGCGCAGACCCCGATCGCCCGCAGCTTCCCGCTACGGATGTAGCTTATCGAGCCGGTGAGCTGATCGAACACCACGTCGATCTGCCCGCCCATCAAGTCGATCAAGGCGGGCGCGCCGCCCTTGTACGGGACATGCGTGAACTCGACCCCGGTCGCGATCTGGAACAGCTCGCCGGCGAGATGGTTGGTCGTTCCCGGGCCGGCCGAGCCGAACGTCATGGAACCGGGTTTGCGCCTGGCGAGCGCGAGAAGCTCCTGCAGGCCGCGCGCACGCATCGCCGGATGCACCACGACCACGAGCGGCACGTAGGTCACGGTGCTGATGGCAGCCAGATCGCGGATCGGGTCGTACGGCAGCTTGGGAAAGATGCTCGCCGCCCCCGAG
>JBOIEI010000438.1:0-2385 GCA_050741055.1 Burkholderiales bacterium
TCAGGCGCGCGCCTCCAGGCGAGGACCCCAACGGCTCGCGTCGGACTTGAGCATGCGCCGTTCCGCCAGGTAGTGCTTCGCCCGCGCCCGGTCCCCGCCGCGCAGCGCCGCTTCGATCAGCGTCAACGTGATGAGATCGCGCTGGGCATGGCTGCCGCCGAACCGGTTGGCAATGTCGCGCACCGGCTCCATCCGATCGATCGCTTGTGCATACTTGGCGAGGCTGAAGGCTTCCACCGCCTCCGCGAGAGGGATCCCGACCTCGCGCGCCATGCGGGCCAGGTCGTCGCTGCCCTGCGCGCTGCGCGCCATGGCGTCCTTCACATGGGCAAGCGCCTTGCTGCGGCCGCAGGCGGCGAACGCCATCGCCGCATGGAAATCGTTGAAGGCGTAGAACCCGACCTCGTCCGCAAGCTGTTGCTCCCATTCGTCGGCAATGACCTCGAAGCGGACGCCGGTATCGACGCCTTCCAGGTAAAGACGCCACAAGAGCGCAGTCGCATCCACCAGCGAAAGAACGATCTGCGAGCGCTCCGGATGTATCTCGCTATCGTAGAGCGCGAGCACCTTGTCGTACTGCGCACTGTCTAGATAGAACAGGGCGAGATGCCACCAGTTGTGGAACGCGAACGCATTGTCGGGCACCCAATTGCCGCGGCGCGATTCGAGCCACGCGATGCCTTCGCCGATGCGCCCCTGCATCTCCATGACGTGCGTTCCCGCATGCACAGCCCAGCCGTCGCACGGTTCGATTTCGAGCGCGCGCCGCGCCTCGGCCTCGGCCTGCGGATACTGATTCATCTCCTCCAGGCCGAACGCGTGCATGCCGAGCACGTACGAGTAACCGGGCAGGGCGCTGTCCCAGTGCGGCAGCACCCGGGTCACGCGATTGCGCAAATTGAGCGCATCGCCGCGAAAGAAATCCATCAGATGTGCAGACTGCAATGCGAGCGCATCGCGTGGATATTCGGTCAGGATTCGATCGAGTGTACGGCAACCGTCGTTCCATTGCGCCGCCAGGAATTGCCGCAGCGCTTGCATCAACATCCGTTCGCGGTCGTTCGCAAGCTCGTTGCGCTCGGCGGCGGCGCCCAGACACGCATCGATCGTGGGACCGTACTTGCGTTCGCCGAGCGAGTATAGAACGAGCCCCTTCATGAGCTGGCCGGTGACGAACTCCGGGTCCTCCGCGAGCGCCGCATCGAGCGTCGCGATCGGGTCGCCGACGTAGGACTGGAACTGGCGCAGGGCCGTCTCGTAGTGTTGCAGTGATTCGCCGTGGCCGGCGCTGACCGGTACGCCGCGGGCATCGTGTCTCATGGTGCCTCCTTCGTTGTTACAACTTGCCTCGTCCCGTCGTCGCGCACGATCGCCTCGAGCCCGGCACGCTTCCGCTCGCCCTCCTTGGCCAGGAACGGCGGCCAGGCAGCGGCGCAAGCTCCGTTGCAATCGCTATTGTTCGGTGCATCCCGGGTGAAGGTATAGAGCGTGCGCCCGGTTGCGTCGGCGAGCAGGCCGTGCTGCTGGCCGACCGTCTGGGCCTGAGTCGATCCGCTGGCGAATGCGGCCGCGATTGCGGCCATGACCATCCTGTTCATCGATCGTCTCCCGGCTGTTTGAAGGCAACGCGCAATTGCGTTTCCGGGCCGATATACGTTGCCACCTCCCCGCCCGGAGACAGCCCCACGAACAAATTTTCGCCTACCAGAGCTTGACGCAGTTGCCGCTGAGAATCGCTTCGCCCGGCTTGTCGCCCGGCTTGGCGGGAGCGTCTTGCAGCGTAACCATCAGGCGCGGCACGTTGGACAGGAGTTTCTCCGAAGTGTCGGCCATCCGGAAGCTGCCTTTGCCCTCGGCGGGAATGACCCCAAGCGGGAATGGCTCGCCCTTGGCAGGGAGCGCCCACAGCTGCAACACCTTGCCGGCCGGGACGTCGATTCGGCGCAGGATCTTGACCGACAGGGTTCGGCCATGTCGCATCGAGCTCGCCAGCACGACCGGCGCCCCGGTCGAATCCGTCAGCAGGCCGACGTAGCTCGCGGGCAGCGTCGCGCGCTTTTGGATGATCTCGTCCACCGGCACCAGCGCGGTCGGGTAGAGGCGCACCAGGCCGACCGTCGCGACCATGCCGAACGCCACTCCCAGAATCGGTGCGAGCCAACCGTACCATCGCGGCGAAGCCGCAGAGCGCGCGGCGGCGCCGATGCGGCGCTCGATCGCTTCCCAGCTCGCCGCGGCCGGCTCGACCGGCGGCACCGATTGCGCCAACGGATTGAGCCGCCGCTCCCAGGCCGTGACCGCCTCGGCCGCACGCGGGACGGCACGCAGGATCACCTGGAAGCGACGCCGCACGCGTCCGCTCATGGTGCCGAGCACGTATTCGGC
>JBOIEI010000439.1:0-1584 GCA_050741055.1 Burkholderiales bacterium
GTTCAGTCTGTCGCGGTGGTCGCCCGCGACTACCGCGCGCGCGGCGTGCGCTGGGTCATCGTCGGGGATGCCAACTATGGCGAGGGCAGCAGCCGCGAGCACGCCGCATTGTCGCCGCGGCTGCTCGGCGGGGTGGCGGTGATCGCGCGCAGCTTCGCACGTATCCATGAGTCGAACCTGAAGAAGCAGGGCCTGCTCGCGCTCACCTTCCGCGAGCCCGAAGACTACGAGCGCATTGGTGAGAACGATCGCATCGATCTCGTCGGGCTGGCGGCGATGGCGCCCGGGGAGCCGGTCGCATGCCACTTGAGCCATGCCGACGGCAGCACCGAGGTGCTGCTGCTCGATCACACCTTCAGCAGCGCGCAACTCGAATGGTTCCGTGCGGGATCGGCATTGAACAAGGCGGCCGGGCGCGCTCCTGCATAGCGGTGACAGTAACCCGGCCGGCGCCATGAAAGACGTGCCACGACGATTCGCGTCGGCGACACAGTAAAGCATGAAGCCCCACCGGCGGCGCGAGGCAACTCAACGCAGCCGTACGGAATCTGCGAATCAGTCTGCTTTCGGGTGCGAGTCAGCCTGCGAGCGTCGGTGCGATGGCGACCGCAGGCGCGCGCTCCCCGATTCCCGCGATTTTTTGCGTACGGTGCTTGACCGGCTCGCTGATTGGGCACACATTCGTCATCTTCCCTTCAACGACGTTACGTGGAGAAGCCGCATGGCGAAGCCTTTGTGGCTCGCGATGGGTGGAATGGCGTTGCTTGCGCCCGCCGTCCCCTATTGCCAGAGCTACCCATCCAAACCGATCCGCATCATCGTCTCGTACGCCCCGGGTGGAAACATCGACATCAATGCGCGGGCGATCGCTCCCGGGCTCTCGGAATTTCTGGGGCAGCCCGTGATCGTCGAAAACCGCGGCGGCGCGGGAGGCAAGATCGGCGCCACTCTGGTTGCCAAATCGCCGCCTGACGGATACACGGTCCTCCTCGGCGCGCCCGGCACACTCATATCCCAGCCGGTGTTTCACGACAATGTCCAGTACCAGACGCTGCGCGACTTCGTGTTCACGTCGCGTATATCGCTCGTGTCGAGCGCACTCGTCGTGCACCCGTCGATGCCGGTGCGCAGCGTCAAGGAGATCATTGCGTTCGCAAAGGCGCGTCCGGGAGAGCTGTTGATGGGATCGGCGGGCCAGGGCGCCGGCACCCACCTGATGGGCGAGCTGTTTCAGTCGATGGCGCAAGTGAAATTCACCCACGTGCCCTACAAAGGCGCCGCTGCCGCATCGGCCGCAATCCTCGGCGGGCAGACGCATCTGGGATTCGATCAAGTCAGCTCATGCGGACCCTACATCAAGGCCGGCAGACTCCGGGCACTGGCAGTGACGACGCCGCAGCGCTCGAAGTTCTTGCCCGACGTGCCGACAATCGACGAATCGGGGCTCCGCGGCTACGATTATTCGACGTGGACCACGCTCGCAATTCCAGCCGCCACGCCGAAGGAAGTGGTTCAGAAGCTGCGCGATGCTGTCGACGCCGTCATTGCGCAGCCGCGCACGCGCGAAGCGTTCGAGAAGCTCGG
>JBOIEI010000440.1:0-8028 GCA_050741055.1 Burkholderiales bacterium
CAGACGCGGAACGCGAGACCACAGCCAGGTTGGACACCTGGCGAGGATTCGCGACAAGATCTTCGCCGCGCTCGGCTCGGGAGGATGCGAGGGCGCCCACGCCAACCGCGGCCGGCGCGCGGGAGACAGACCGGACACGTCCGAAGGATAGAATCGCCCTCAACACGATGCCCCGGGAGGCGCTCAATGAACGCGAAGAAAAATCTCCTCTACGCCCAGTCGGGCGGCGTGACCGCTGTGATCAATGCCACAGCCGCAGCGGTGATCGAAACGGCGCGCCGCTACAAAAGCCGCATCGGCAAGGTCTACGCGGGCCGCGACGGCATCATCGGCGCGCTCACCGAGGATCTGATCGACACGTCCAAGGAGCCGGCCGCTTCGATCAAGGCGCTCAAGCACACGCCCTCGGGTGCGTTCGGTTCGTGCCGCTACAAGCTGCGCGACATCGACAAGGATCCAAGCCAGTACGAGCGCCTGATCGAAGTATTCCGCGCGCACGACATCGGCTATTTTCTCTACAACGGCGGCAACGATTCGGCCGATACTTCGCTCAAGATCTCGCGCATCGCCGAGAAAATGGGTTATCCGCTGGTGTGCGTCGGGGTGCCGAAAACGGTCGACAACGATCTCGCGGTGACCGACACCTGCCCGGGTTTCGGCTCGGTCGCCAAGTACGTCGCGGTCAGCATTCGTGAGGCCGGCTTCGACGTCGCCTCGATGGCGCGCACCTCCACGCGCGTGTTCGTGCTCGAAGTCATGGGCCGCCATGCCGGATGGATCACCGCGGCGTGCGGTCTTGCCGCCGAGCGCGAAGGCGATGCGCCGCACCTGCTGCTGTTCCCGGAGGTGCGCTTCGACGAGGACAAGTTCATCGCCAAGGTCGACGCGTGCGTGCAGCAATACGGCTATTGCGCGATCGCGGTATCCGAGGGGCTGCGCACGGCCGACGGCAAGTTCGTCTCCGAAACGGGGCTGCGTGACGCCTTCGGCCACGCGCAGCTGGGCGGCGTCGCACCCGTGATCGCCCAGCTCGTGCAGCAGCGCCTCAATCTCAAGTATCACTGGGCGGTCGCGGATTACCTGCAGCGCGCGGCACGTCACATCGCCTCCAAGACCGACCTGGAGCAGTCGTATGCGGTCGGCAAGGCGGCGGTCGAGTACGCCGTCAAGGGCTACAACGGCACCATGCCGGTCATCGTGCGCAAGTCCAACCGTCCTTACCGCTGGGTGATCGGCAAGGCGGATCTGAACGACGTCGCCAACCATGAGAAGTTCATGCCGGAGGATTTCATTCGCGAGGACGGCTTCCACATCACCGACAAGTGCCGTACCTACCTCTCGCCCCTGATCGCGGGCGAGGCCTATCCGCCGTACCGCAACGGGCTGCCGCAGTACGTGCGGCTCAAGAACAAGCCCGTGCCGAAGAAGCTCCACACCGAGTTCAAGCTCTAGCGTCGCTGCCTTGCGGCCGGCCAGACCCGTGGTGGATAGGCGTTTTAACGGCGATTCAGGTTAGAATTGCGCGTTTTTGCGCGGCCGGGTGCCCGCCCGCCGTATCGTCGTTAACGCCAAATAGGGAGTAGGTTCATGACTGGGGGAATCGTCCTCGCGCTGGTCTGCGCGGTCATCGCGATCCTGTATGGGGTGATCACCAGCCGCTCGATCCTGGCACTGCCGGCCGGCAATGCGCGCATGCAGGAGATCGCCAAGGCGATCCAGGTGGGCGCATCGGCGTACCTGAATCGGCAGTACACCACCATCGGCATCGTCGGCATGATTCTGTTCGTGGTGATCGGCGTGGCGCTCAATTGGGCGACCGCGATCGGATTCCTGATCGGTGCCGTGCTGTCCGGTGCGACCGGCTACATCGGCATGAACGTTTCGGTTCGCGCCAACGTACGCACGGCAGAAGCCGCGCGCGGCG
The DNA here is from genome assembly GCA_050741055.1 of Burkholderiales bacterium. Lineage (GTDB taxonomy): Bacteria > Pseudomonadota > Gammaproteobacteria > Burkholderiales > WYBJ01 > WYBJ01. Next base: position 1,925 of record JBOIEI010000440.1, read on the forward strand.
GTCTCGCGCCGGCGCTGAGCGTCGCGTTTCGCGGCGGCGCCATCACCGGCATGCTGGTCGTCGGCCTGGGACTGCTCGGTGTCGCGGGCTACTACCTCATCCTGCGCAACATGGGCGGCGGCGATGTTCTCCACACCATCCAGCCGCTGGTCGGGCTCGCCTTCGGCGGCTCGCTCATCTCGATCTTCGCCCGTCTTGGCGGCGGCATCTTCACCAAGGGCGCCGACGTCGGCGCGGACCTGGTGGGCAAGGTCGAGGCCGGAATCCCCGAGGACGATCCGCGCAACCCGGCGGTGATCGCGGACAACGTCGGCGACAATGTCGGCGACTGCGCCGGTATGGCGGCCGACCTGTTCGAAACCTACGCCGTCACCGTGATCGCCACCATGCTGCTCGGCGCGCTCATGATGAAGGGGGCTGCCGCCGAAAACGCCGTGGTCTATCCTCTGGCCCTAGGCGGCGTCTCGATCATCGCTTCGATCATCGGCTGCTTCTTCGTCAAGGTTTCCGAGGGCGGCAAGATCATGAACGCCCTCTACAAGGGCCTGATCGTATCCGGGGTTCTCGCGCTCATCGCCTACTACCCGGTCACCACCTGGCTCATCCCGGACGACGCCCTCGGCGCGCCCGGCAGCCAGATGCAGATCTTCAGCTCGGCGATCGTGGGCCTGGTGCTGACCGCGGCGCTGGTCTGGATCACCGAGTACTACACCGGCACCGAATACTCGCCGGTCAAACACGTCGCCAGCTCGTCGCAGTTCGGCCATGCGACCAACATCATCGCGGGCCTCGGCGTATCGATGAAGTCGACCGCGCTGCCGGTGCTCGCGGTGTGTCTCGCGATAGGCGTGAGCTACTCACTTGCCGGCCTCTACGGCATCGCCATCGCCGCCACTGCGATGCTGTCCATGGCAGGCATCATCGTGGCGCTCGACGCCTACGGGCCGATCACGGACAACGCCGGCGGCATCGCGGAAATGGCCGAGCTGCCCAAGGAAGTGCGCAACGTTACCGACCCGCTGGACGCGGTCGGCAACACCACCAAGGCGGTCACCAAGGGCTACGCCATCGGCTCCGCCGGGCTGGCCGCGCTGGTGCTCTTCGCCGACTACACCCATGCGCTCGAGGCGGCTGGCAGCAAGCTGTCGTTCGATCTGTCCGATCACATGGTCATCATCGGCCTGTTCATCGGCGGCCTGGTGCCGTATCTCTTCGGCGCGATGGCGATGGAAGCCGTCGGCCGCTCGGCGAGCGCGGTGGTGGGCGAAGTGCGCCGCCAGTTCAAGGAAATCAAGGGCATCATGGAAGGCACGGCCAAGCCGGACTACTCGCGCGCCGTCGACATGCTCACCAAGGCAGCGATCAAGGAGATGATCGTGCCTTCGATCCTGCCGGTATTGGTGCCCGTGCTGGTCGGCCTCATCCTCGGGCCCAGGGCATTGGGCGGAGTGCTGATGGGCACCATCGTCACGGGACTTTTCGTCGCCATCTCGATGACCACCGGCGGCGGCGCGTGGGACAACGCCAAGAAGTACATCGAGGAAGGCAATTACGGCGGCAAGGGCTCCGACGCGCACAAGGCCGCGGTCACCGGCGACACCGTCGGCGATCCCTACAAGGACACGGCGGGACCTGCGGTCAATCCGCTCATCAAGATCATCAATATCGTGGCGCTCTTGATCGTGCCATTGATGTAGGTGCGAATGATTGGTCGCGAGACCCATCCTGCCATCCATCAGGAGACACCGAACGATGAAATACGCCATCGAGGACCGCCGCGTCGTGTGCAAAGGGGACTACTACATCGCGCCGGGCGCCATCGTGGTCGGCTCGGTCATCCTGGAGCACAACGTGAGCATCTGGTTCAATTGCGTCGTGCGCGCGGACAACGACCTCATCACGTTGGGCGAAGGCTCGCAGATCCAGGACGGCAGCGTGCTGCACGCCGATCCCGGGGCGCCGATATTTTTCGAGAAGAACGTCTCGGTCGGCCACATGGCGATGGTTCACGGCTGCACGGTCGGCGAAGGCTCGCTCGTCGGCATCGGCGCGATCCTGCTCAATCACTGCAAGATCGGCAGGCATTGCCTGGTCGGGGCTGGTGCGCTCATCCCGGAAGGCAAGGAGTTTCCGGACGGCACCCTGATTCTCGGCTCGCCGGGCAAGGTCGTGCGCGATCTCAAGCCGGACGAGATCGAGCGCATCGGCCGCACCGCGCTCAACTACCAGCAGCGGGCGAACCGGTATAAGGTCGGATTTCGAGCCGATGGTGAGTAAGGGATGAAGAATGACAGGTGAAAAGTAAAAGGCAGCGACGCTGTCTTCACTCTTCACTCATTCACTCATGCACTCATTCACCCAAACAGCCCGCCCACCCGCGTGCCAGCAATGCGGTTGACGATATACAGGCTCGCCGCGCACAGCACGATCAAGATCACTCCGAGCGCCGCCGCCTGGCTTTGCGAGCCGGCAATGTAGAAGGTGAAGATCCCGAACGGGATCATCTCCCAGCCGCCGAGGGTGAGGAAGATCGTGGCCGAGGCTTCCTGGATCGACATGATGAACGAGAACAGGCCCCCGACTAGGATACCCTTCCACACCAGCGGCAGCGTGATGTCCTTGAAGGTGCGAAGCCGGCCCGCGCCGACATTGGCCGCCGCCTCCTCCATCGACGGGTGCACGACCAGCAGCGAGGCATAACTGCCGCGCACGGTGTAGGGAAGCCGGCGCACGGCGAGCACCAGGGGCAGGATGATCCACATGCTGGTGAGCGCCGTATCGGTGAGCGGCAGCGGCACGTTGAACGCGCGAATGTAGGCGATGCCGATCGCCGTTCCCGGGATCGCGAGGATGAGCGTCGTCAGCGCATCCATCGCACGCCGGCCCGGCGCCCGGGTGCGCGCCATGATCCATGCCATCGGCACCCCGATGACGAGACACAGCAGCAGCGCCAGCCCCGAATACAGGAACGAGTTGACGATGAATTTCGGCGTCTCGATGCTCACCTGGCGGAAGAACTCCAGCGTGTAATGCACGGGAAACGGCGTGAGCGACCAGCCGCGGCCCACGGCGGCGAGCACCACGCCGACTTGCGGGATGACGCAAATCGTGAACAGCGCTACGAGCAGCGCCACGGCGAGCCAGCGCTGGATCGGACCGAGCTGCCGCCGCTCGACCCTCGAGTACGACAACGAGCTGTAATCCTTGATTGCCACGTACTGGCGTGCCGCGAGCACGAAAATGATCGCCAGCACGACCAGCAGCGCCGAGATCACGATGCCCATGCGAAACAACCGCCGGTCGACGAACTGCATGATGTTGAGATACGCCTGCGGCGCGAGCAAGTCCTGCACTCCGAGCACCAAGGGCGTTATGAAATCGGCGAAGGTCCAGATGAAGACCAGCAGCGCGCCCGAAATGTAGCCCGGCGTCGTGAGCGGCAGCGTGATGGTCCAGAAGCGCTTCCAGCCCTTGGCCCCCGTCACCTGCGCCGCTTCCTCCAGCGAAGGATCGATCTTCGACAGCGAATCGAGAATGCTCAGCGTCATGAGCGGGAACAGGTGCACCGTCTCAACCAGAAGGACGCCCTGCACACCGTACATGAAATTGACCGGCTGCTCGAGTCCGAACCAGTCCATCAGCAGCACGTTGACGGTGCCCGCGCGCCCGAGGATATATACGAACCCCAGCACACCCACGAGCGGCGGCAGGATGATCGGCAGCATCGTCAGGTACGAAAACAGGTTCCGGCCCGGAAACTCGAAGCGGATGATGAGGTAGGCCACGGCAATGCCGATCACCGAGGTGGTGAGCACTGCGGCCGCGCCCAGCAGCAGGGAGCGCCACAGCGAGCGCAGGTAGAAATGATCGGAAAAGAAATCCGAGAAATTCACCAGGGTGAAGACGCCGGCATCGTCGGTAAAGGCGTCATAGAAGATGCGTGTGAGCGGATACAGAATGAAGAGCAGCAGGAACGCCCAGATCAGGCTGAAACCCGTCGCCGCGACGGATATGCGCGGCAGCCGCAGGCTCGTCATTGCGGCCACACCGCGACACTGCTGGCGGGGTCGAAGCTCACGGTCACGGGGCTACCGAGCGCATGCAGCTGGTGATGCCAGGAATCGCGGATGTCCACCTTGAACAACACGCCCTGGCCGACATCGACGTCATAGCGGATCGTGTTGCCCAGGTAGGCCGCGAACGCGATGCGGCCTTGCAGGCGATTGAATCCCGGACGTGCCTCGCCATCGAGCAGCGCATTTTCCGGCCGGATCGAGAGCACGCACGCATCGCCCGGACGAAAATTCTCATCGAAGCGCGCCGTCAATGCCCCCAGCGGCGTTTGCACTTCGAGCGCCGGTCGGCTGCGATCGACCACCGCCACGCTGCCTTCGATCAGGTTGGCTACGCCGATGAAGTCGGCCACGAACCGATTCGCGGGCTGCTCGTACAACGTTCTCGGCGCTCCAATCTGGCAGGCGCTGCCCAAGTTGAACACCGCGATGCGATCCGACAGCGTGAGCGCCTCTTCCTGATCGTGCGTCACGTACACCGCCGTAATGCCGAGCTCCTTCTGCAGCTTGCGGATCTCCGCGCGCAGCTGCACGCGGATCTTCGCGTCCAGGTTCGACAGTGGCTCGTCCAGCAGCAGGATCTTGGGATTGAGCACCAGCGCCCGCGCCAGCGCCACCCGCTGCTGCTGGCCGCCCGAAAGCTGGCCCGGATAGCGCGCGTTAAGGCCCCCCAGCTTCACTTTATCCAGGATGGCATCGGTGCGCTCGCCGAGCTCGGCGCCGCGCACTTTGCGCAGCTTCAAACCATAGCCGATGTTCTGCGCCACGGTCATGTGCGGCCACAGCGCATAATTCTGGAACACCATGCCGATGCCGCGCTCGTCGGGCGGCACGGCGTTGACGACGCGATCGTTGAACCGGATTTCGCCCGCGTCGGGCGTATAGAAGCCGGCGATCAGCCGCAGCAGCGTCGTCTTGCCGCAGCCCGACGGACCAAGGAGCGTGAAGAGCTCGCCCTCCTCGATCGTGAAGCTCGCGCGGTTGACCGCGGTTACCTGCCCGAATCTTTTCGTCAGGCCTTCGACGGAGATGCGCATCGAGTACCGCTATTTCTTCAGCTGCGCCCAGACCGCCTCGATGTCCTTGCGGAACTGTTCGTTCACCTGCTGGTAGCGCTTCTGCGCCTTGTCGTCGTCGTAGATGTTGACCACGTCCACGTCGAAGTACGAGCGGATCCCGCCGGTGAACTCGACTGCCATCTCGGCGCGCGAGCCGGGCTTGCCCTGCACCCGGAACTTGGGCGTGATCGGGAACACGCCGCGCTCCATCGCGACGCGCTGGCCACGCTCGGACAACAGGTATTCGATGAAGGCGCGCGCGGCCTTCGGATTCCTGGAGCCGGCCAGGATGGCGATCGGCTCCGGGGTGATCCAGGCGGTCTTGGGCGCGACGAATTTCAGATCGAACCCGGCCAGCTTGTCCTCGAACGCCATGTAGCTGGGCACGGCGAAACCGGCGGCGAACTCTCCGCGCGCGACGACCGACGGTACGTCACGGCTGCGGGCAGTGAATATCCCCGTGTTTGCGCCCAGGCGCTTCAGGAATGCCCAGCCTTTCTCGTCGCCGTCGCGCTGCAAAATCACCTCATAGGTCGCGTGGCTGCTGCTCGAGCGGCTGGGTGCGCACTGGGCGACGTTGCCTTTCAGCTTGGGATGCAGCAGGTCGTCCCAGTCCTTCGGCACCGGGACACCGAGGCGCTGCAGCACCTTCGGGTGGTAGACGAGCCCATAGGGCTCGAGCACGGTTCCGGTCCAGAACCCTTTCGGGTCCTTGAGGTAGATCGGCTTGGGCTTGCCGATGGTGGGAGGGATCGTGTCCCAGGCCTCCTTGGAGAGCTCCATCTTGGCCATCAGCTTCTGGTCGGCCAGCTTGTCGAAGAGGGCGCTCTTGCCCCCCCAGAAGATGTCCACCTCGGGCTTGCCCTTCCATTCCACGATGCGCCCGTACGCCACGGGGGTCCCGGCCGCCAGGGCATTCGTCTTGACCGTGATGCCCCACTTCTCCTTGGCGTATTCGGCGAAGGCCTTGAGG
>JBOIEI010000441.1:0-3103 GCA_050741055.1 Burkholderiales bacterium
GCAAGTGAACCTGGGCCGCGCGCTGGCGGACACGGGCGAGCTCGCCTTTGCCCGCGAATGCTTTCACGCAGCCATGCGGCTCGCCCCGGAAAGCGCGGAGGCGCAGTTCAATCTCGGCGTGCTCGCCTTGCGAGTCGAAGATTGGGTGGAGGCCCGGCGCTGCTTCGAGCAGGCGCTCGCCAAGTCGCCTCGATTCGTCGACGCGATGGTGAATCTGGGTATCGTTCTGCAGAAGCAATCGGCCTTGGACGATGCGGCCGAGCGCCTGGCGCGAGCGATCGCACTGGACCCGGCTCACGCCAACGCGATGAGCGAGCTCGCGCATACCCTCGCGTTGCAAGGCCTGAGCGAGAGAGCGCGCGCGCATTACCTAGCGGCATTGAGGATCGCGCCGGACCTGGTTGCCGCCCACGAGGGCTTGGCGTCGGTCTGTCTCGCCATGGGCCGCCTGGACGAAGCGATCGAGCACCTGCAGGCCGTGTTGCAAGTCGAGCCCGGCAATGCGAACGCACATTGTGCGCTGGCCGGCAGCCTGTTCGAGCGCGGCGATCTCGACCAGGCGCAGGCCGCTGCCCAGCGTGCGATCGAGCTGAACGGCGACATCGCCGAGGCGTACACCACGGCCGCGAACGTGGCGCTCGTGCGCAGCCGCCTGGACGAGTCGATCGGCGTGCTCGAGCGCGGTTATGCGCGCACCCGGAATAGCGATCTGTTGGGCATGCTGACTTACCTCTTACGGCATGCGTGCGACTGGGGCCGATGGACGGCGGCGTGGGGCGAAACCAAGGCGGCCATCGACCGTGGCGAGCTCGCGGGCCGGCCGTTCTGGCTTTTGTGCGAGCCGCTAGAGGCGCAGGAGCAATTCGACTACGTCACGCGCTGGGCGGCAGCGCGTTTCGGGCCGATCACGCGTCGCACTTCGGCAGCACCCACCCCGCCACGCCGCGATCGTCTGCGCATCGGCTATCTCTCCTCCGATTTGCAGGAGCACGCCACCGCCTACCTGATCGCGGAAGTGCTCGAGCAGCACGACCGCCAGCGCTTCGAGATATTCGCCTACTCGTACGGGCCCGCTGACGCGAGCCCGATGCGAAGGCGGCTGCAGGACGCGTGCGAGCATTTCATCGACATCGCGCGCGAGCCCGACGACGTGGCGGCGCAGCGCCTGCGCGATGATGCGCTCGACATCCTGATTGATCTCAAGGGCTACACTGCGGGCGATCGCCTCACGATCCTGGCGCGCCGGCCGTGCAGGGTGCAACTCACCTGGCTGGGATACCCCGGCACGACCGGCGCATCGTTCATCGATGGCGTGATCGCCGATGCATTCGTCATAGCGCCAGGGAGCGAAAGCGTCTACTCGGAGCGCGTCCTGCGCCTGCCTTATTGCTATCAGCCGAACGATCGCAAGCGCGCGGTCGAGAAACCGCGATCCCGGCGCGACTATGGGTTGCCGGATGCCGGATTCGTCTTCTGCTGCTTCAATCAGACCTACAAGATCACGCCCGAGGTGTTCTCGGTCTGGATGCGGCTGCTTCGCGCCGTTCCCGGGAGCGTGCTGTGGCTGCTCGAAAGCTACCCGCAGGCAAAGCGCAATCTATCCGAGGTCGCGCAGGGCAGCGGCGTCGAAATCGAGCGCCTGGTATTCGCGCCGAAGCTGCCGAATGCCGAGCATCTGGCGCGTTACCGCGTTGCCGAGCTCGCTCTCGATACCTTCCCTTATACGTCGCACACCACCTTGAGCGACGCGGTGTGGTGTGGCTGTCCCGTCGTCGGCTTGTGCGGCGAGACCTTTGCCTCGCGCGTATCCGGCAGCCTGCTGACGAGCGCCGGGTTGGCGGACTTGATCACGCGCAATCTCGCCGAGTATGAGCGCCTCGCCAGGCGCTTTGCCAGCGAGGCCGCGTTTGCCGAATCGGTGCGTATTCGCGTAGCGCAGGCGCGGGATGCGTCGGCGCTGTTCGACTCCACCGGCTTCACCCGGGCTTTGGAGGCGCTTTATTCGAATCTGGCGAACGAACGCCCGTCGTAGGGCGCCAACGCCGGCGCTGCGTGTGCGCAAGGATGCCGGCAGACCGATCGAGGCTCGATGGTCCGGACGCGCGTAAAAACGGGCGCTCGATGGCGCCCGTCCAAACGAATGCAGTTCGGCTTCGGTTAGAAATTGTGCTTTACGAGGAATGCCCAGCCGTCCGTGGTCTCGCCGTCGTTCAGCAGGTTCGCCGTGTTCCCGACCCGATAGCTGTTGGTGTTCGAGTCGTTGTTGACCCGGACATAGCCCAGCTTCACGGTCGTACGCTTGGAGAAGGCGTACTGATACGCCAGCGACCAGGCATCGCCGCCGGTGTCACCGCCGCTTGCTTCAACTGCGCCGTTCGATGTTCCGCCGACGCCGATCGGGCTGTTGCCCTTCGAGTCGCCGATTGTCGCGTAATGCGCCTCAATACTGTGCGGGCCCGCGACTTTCCAGTCCACACCGATTGTCCAGCTCTTCTTCTTCAACTCGGTCCCGGGGCCAGTCTCGTACTTGGTATCCAGATAAGTAAGGCCGAGGCGGACCGGGCCGAAGCGATAGCCGGCGGAAGCACCCCACGCCCGGTCGTCCAAATCCTGGGTTCCCGCAGGCGTCTGGCTATAGCCGATGTCGTTGTGCCTCTCGTATGCCAGACCGAGTCCGAGGGGACCGTTGACATAAGTGCCCGCCACCGACCACACGCGCGTTTCTTGATTATTCGGATCGACATTGTCGTTGGCGGTGGAAGTCCGGTTGGCCGCGGTAACCGCGCCCATGACCTGGAAGCCGCCGAACTTCGGGCTTTCGTAGGTCATGATGTTGGATTCACGGCGCTTCCAGCGATGGCGCAGCGTACTGTTTACGCCGACCCCGGAGATATCGGAACCGCCCGAGCCGCCGAACGGCAGGAAGGACATGCCCAGGATCCCGGTTGCCTCCTCACCGACGGTTCCCAGACCCAGCGCGCGCTTCATCGGCGTATCCCACTTGCCGGCGAACACGTTGCCGAACCCGCCGCGGAACCCGACCGCGCTGTTACGCGTGCAGATGCTGGAGGTGTCGAAGCCGGTGATGTCGGCCGAGCTTTCG
>JBOIEI010000442.1:0-4995 GCA_050741055.1 Burkholderiales bacterium
GCCGATAACCGTGCGCGCGGTGCAGGCGGGACTGCTTTGGGTCACCCTGACAGCCGGGCTGCCGGCACGGGCCGGAGAGCCGGTGTCGACGCCGTCCGCAGCCGTACCCTACGAGCTTTGGGATCGCCCGCGCAGCGGCCGCGCCGTCCTTGCCGTGCCGGCCGTGCGCGCGGCCATGATGACGCTGTCGGCCAATCCCGCCGCCCAGTTGATGATTCGGCATCCGGCAAGCGTAGAGGGCACACTGCAGGCCGAGGAGCTGCGCACCTGGCTCATTGCGCACGCGATTGCGCCTGGCCGGCTCGTCCTGCGGGCTGAGGCCGCGGCCCGGCAACCGCTCCAGCTCGAGATCGTGCGCTGACGAGGAAATCGATGACGACCGACCGATCCGCGCCGAACACAACCGCAACCACCCGGATCGCCGCAATCCAGATGGTGTCGGCGGCCGACGTCGCGACCAATCTGGCGCAGGCCGAGCGCCTGCTCGAGCAGGCGGCGAGCCGGGGCGCCCGCCTCGCGGCCCTGCCGGAGTTCTTTCCGTTCATGGGTTTGCGCGATACTGACAAAGTTGCCGTACGGGAACGCTTCGGTGCTGGCCCGATCCAGGAATTCCTGTCCGCGACGTCCCGGCGACTGGGGCTGTGGATCATCGGCGGCTCGGTGCCGCTGCAGGCAGCCGTGCCGGACAAGGTTCGCAACAGCTGCCTCGTGTACGACGATGCGGGACGGCTGGCCGCGCGCTACGACAAGATCCACCTGTTCGGCTTCGACAACGGGCGCGAGCGCTACGTCGAGTCCAACACGATCGAGCCTGGGACGGAGATCGTCGTTCTGGAATCCCCCTTTGGCCGAATAGGTCTTTCCATTTGCTACGACTTGCGTTTTCCCGAGCTCTACCGGCGGATGGGCTCGGTGGCGCTGATCGTCGTCCCCTCGGCCTTCACCGCCACCACCGGGGAAGCGCATTGGGAGACCCTGTTGCGAGCACGGGCGGTGGAAAACCTCGCCTACGTGCTGGCGCCGGCGCAGGGCGGTGTGCATGCGAGCGGCCGTCGTACCCATGGGGACAGCATGATCATCGACCCCTGGGGCGAAATCCTGGCTCGGGTGCCTACCGGCCCGGGCATTGCGTTCGCCGAGCTCGATCCGGGGCGGATTGCCGCCGTGCGCGGCTCCCTGCCCGCTCTGGAACACCGTACACTCGACCCCATCTGATCAAACGAAAGGCGAGCTTGCGGGTGTTTCCCGCCGAACTCCGGCCCGCCATCCGGATCAATACTGAGTTGGTTCGATCACTTCGAAGGTAGCCCATTCATGTCCATCCAGAGCGAGCCGGCCCTGCGGCTGGCGGAAAACCTGTTCGCGACCGCGGATCAGTGCCTGCTGGCCCCCTACGCGCTCGACGTCGGCAAATTGCAAAGCGTTTTCGGCGACATCATGACGCACTCGGTTGACTATGCCGACCTGTATTTTCAGTACAGCCGCTCCGAGGGCTGGAGCCTGGAGGAGGGCATCGTCAAGTCCGGCAGCTTCGCGATCGACCAGGGTGTGGGTGTGCGCGCGGTGAGCGGGGAAAAGACCGCGTTCGCCTATTCGGACGATATCAGCCTCGATGCATTGCACTCCGCGGCCTTGGCGACGCGAGCGATCGCCCGTCAGGGCAGCAGCGGTGCGGTCCAGGTCGCAACGCGCGGCAAGGGCCGCAGCCTCTACGAGCCGCGTGATCCGCTGACGAGCCTGGACGACGCGGCCAAGGTCGCGCTGCTGGAGCGCATCGAGCGCTATGCGCGCTCGCTCGATCCGCGAGTGACGCAAGTGATGGCCCATCTGGGCGGCGAATACGAAGTCGTCCTGGTGACGCGCCACGACGGCATGATGGTGGCCGACGTGCGTCCGCTGGTGCGCATGTCGGTGCAGGTCATCGCCGAGCAGGACGGGCGGCGCGAGCAGGGCTCCTCGGGCGGTGGCGGGCGCTTCGACTACGGCTATTTCACGGATGCGGTGATCGAGGACTATGCGCGCAAGGCGGTGCACCAGGCGGTGACGAACCTCGCGGCGCGGCCGGCGCCTGCCGCTACCATGACGGTAGTGCTGGGGCCCGGCTGGCCGGGCGTGCTGCTGCACGAGGCGGTGGGGCACGGGCTCGAAGGCGACTTCAACCGCAAGGGCAGCTCGGCGTTCTCCGGTCGCATCGGCGAGCGGGTCGCCGCACCCGGCGTCACGGTGGTCGACGATGGCACGCTGGAAAAGCGGCGCGGCTCGCTCAACGTCGACGACGAGGGCAACCCTACCCAGCGCAACGTCCTGATCGAGGACGGAGTGCTGAGGGCGTATCTGCAGGATTCGCTCAACGCGCGCCTTATGAACGTTCCTGTTACGGGCAACGGCCGGCGCGAGTCGTATGCGCATATCCCGATGCCGCGCATGACGAATACGTACATGCTCAACGGCAGCCACGATCCGCAGGAGATTCTGGCCTCGGTCAAGAACGGCCTGTACGCGGTCAACTTTGGCGGCGGCCAGGTCGACATCACCAGCGGCAAGTTCGTGTTTTCGGCCGCCGAGGCGTACCTGATCGAAGACGGCAAGGTCACCCAGCCAGTCAAGGGCGCCACCTTGATCGGCAATGGCCCGGACGTGCTCACACGCGTATCCATGATCGGCAACGACATGGCGCTCGACACCGGCGTGGGCACGTGCGGCAAAGAAGGGCAAAGCGTCCCGGTGGGCGTGGGCCAGCCGACCCTGCGGGTGGACGGGCTCACCGTCGGCGGCACCGGCTGAGCTCGCTCCAGGCGCGCAGACCAACGATGCTCTCCGCCCCGGCGCATTCGCCGCCGGGGCCGGCCGCGTCCTGGCGTTCCGGCTTATACTAGTTCGCCTTCTCTACCAGCCAGACGGTTTCAGCCATGCAGCGCGCCGCCACCCCTGCCATCGACGACACCCGCATTCGGGAGATCAAGGAGCTCCTTCCGCCTTCGCATGTGCTGAGGGAATTTCCTGCGTCGGGGCGTACCGCAGAGACCACGTTCGAGGCGCGGCAGGCGATTCATCGCATCCTCCATGGCGCGGACGACCGGCTGCTCGTGATTGTCGGCCCCTGTTCGATCCACGACGTGCGCGCGGCGCGCGAATATGCCGAGCGGCTCGAGCGCGAGAAGCAGCGCCTGGCGGCGGACCTGCTGATCGTGATGCGGGTTTATTTCGAGAAGCCGCGCACCACCGTGGGCTGGAAGGGGCTCATCAACGATCCCAACCTGGACGGCAGCTTCAAGATCAACGAGGGCTTGCGCAGCGCGCGGCAACTGCTGCTGGAGTTGAACGAGCTGGGCATGCCCGCCGGCGTTGAATACCTCGACATGATCACGCCGCAGTACATCGCCGACCTGGTGGCGTGGGGGGCGATCGGCGCCCGCACCACCGAGAGCCAGGTGCACCGCGAGCTGGCCTCGGGCCTGTCCTGCCCGGTCGGGTTCAAGAATGGCACCGACGGCAATCTCAAGATTGCGGTCGACGCGGTGCGCACCTCACAGCAGCCGCACAACTTTCTGTCCGTCACCAAGGGCGGCCATTCCGCCATCGTTTCCACCCTCGGCAACGAGGACACGCACGTGGTCCTGCGCGGCGGCAACGGCAAACCCAACTTCGATGCGCCGAGCGTCGAGGCTGCCTGCAAGGAGCTTGCCGCGGCGGGCCTTGCGCAGCGCGTGATGATCGACTTCAGCCACGCCAACAGCAGCAAGCAGTACCAGCGCCAGTGCGAAGTGGGCTGCGACGTGGCCGCGCAGGTGGCGGCCGGCGACAAGCGCATTTTTGGCGTCATGATCGAAGGCCATCTGAACGGCGGCCGGCAGGATCTCGTGCCGGGCAAGGAGCTCGCTTACGGCGTGAGCATCACCGACGGGTGCATCGGCTGGGAAGACACCGTGCCCTTGCTCGATGCGCTGGCAGAGGGCGTTCGCACGCGCCGCATTGCGGATGACCAGGACGAGTAGCCGGTTTTGAGGCGCATGCATGGCCGATGACGCCGAAGATGCCTTGCGCGGCTCGAGCGCCGAGCTGCTGTCGCACATCGAGCACCTCGGCGCCGGCGGGTCGTATGCGCAGCAGATCTTCGATCTGGTGGGGCGCTCGCTCTTCTTCGCCGACTTCGAGCGCGGCGACATCGATCTGCTCGCCGACTACATGGCGATCTACAACGCGCAACCGGGTCAGGCCATTATCCGTGAAGGCGACGATGGCGATTTCATGCTGCTCGTCATTTCCGGGGCGCTGGACATCTTCAAGAACAACACGCAGGGCGAGCGTCAATTGATGACGAGCGTCGGTCCCGGCATGACGCTGGGCGAGATGTCCATGATCGACGGGGAGCCGCGTTTCGCTACCTGCGTCGTCACCGATACCACGGTGTTCGCGGTGCTCACGCGCGATGCCATGGCGAACATCATCCTGGAAAAGCCGAGCCTCGGGGCGAAGATTCTCATCAAGTTGGTCACCATGCTGTCGCAGCGCCTGCGCCAGACCAGCGCCCGGCTGCTGCAGACGATGGAGCGTCCGGCTTCGTTCTAAGCTCGGTCCGGCGTTTCGCCACGGACCGCGCCCGAGCTTAACGGCGCTGGCGCAACGCCAGTACCGCCTGGTTGCGCAGGGTCTTGAGCAGGTTCATCTCGCGCGCCTCGACCGTGAGCTCGTCGGCCAGTGGCTTTTCGCCGTAGAACAGCCCGATCGGTTTGTTGTCGAGCACGATCGGCGGCAGCACGAAGGTCTGCCCGAGCGAGGCCTTGCGAAACCACTCCGGGATGCGCGCGCGGATGTTGGGCGCCTCGATGTCCGTGATGAGCAAATCGACATTCTTCGCCAGGCACACGGAGAAAACGTCCTGGCTGCGGCCGAAAGGCAGGCTGAGCCGGCCGACGATGCGGTCGAGATCCTGGCCGTAACCGAAGCGGGCGGTCAGCGTGAACGCGCGCGGGTCGCGCATGAACAGGATCACCC
>JBOIEI010000443.1:0-3733 GCA_050741055.1 Burkholderiales bacterium
GGTCCGATCGAGGCTAGCACAAGCAGCGGGCAGGACGTGCGACCGCCTGCCATGACCTGGTGAACGAGACGCAATGAACGCGCAAGATACGCCTCGCAGCGAAGTGACCGTGCAGGAAGCATTGCAGGCCGCCATGGGACTTCATCGCGGCGGCCAGTTCGACGAGGCGCAAGCCTTGTACGAGCGCATCCTCGAAGCGCAGCCCGAGAATGCGGACGCGCTGCATTTCCTGGGGCTGCTGATGCGCCAGCGTAGCCGCCATGCCGAGGCGCTCGAGCTCATGCGTCGAGCCGTAGCCGCGGCGCCCGACTATGCGAGCGCGCACAACAACCTGGCGAATCTGCTGTGCGAGACGGGCAAGCTCGACGAGGCGGCTCGCCATCTGTTGCGCGCGCTCGAGCTGGAACCGGACGATGTGCGCGCCTTGAACAACCTCGGCAACGTCGCACGCGCCGCCGGTCAGACCGAGGAAGCGGTCCGCTGCTTCGAGCGCGCCGTCGAGCTCGCGCCCGAGTTCGCACTGCCGTACGAGAACCTCGGGCGCGTGCACATGGTTGCCGGCGACATACCTCGGGCGCACGTCATGTTCTGCAAGGCGGTCGCACTCGATCACGAGCTCACGCATTCGCGTCAGTTCGTTGGCCTTGCGTTGTGCGAGCTCGGCCGATTCGAGGAAGCGCGCGAATACTACCGGCAGTGGACCGAAGCCGAGCCCGACAATCCCGTCCCGCGGCATCTGGCTGCGACGGTGCGAGGCGAAGCGCCGCCCATGCGCGCCTCGGATCGCTACGTGCGCACGGTGTTCGACACCTTCGCCGGCAGCTTCGACGTGCATCTGCAACGCCTGGAGTATCGCGCTCCCGGCCTCGTGATCGATGCGCTGCGTGCAGGCGCAACCGGCTCAGGGCTTCGCATCCTCGACGCGGGCTGCGGCACCGGACTGTGCGGACCGCTGCTGCGGCTGCTCGCGGCCGAGCTCGAAGGTGTCGACCTTTCGCCGAAGATGCTGGAACGGGCGCGCACAACCGGGCACTACGACTCGTTGTTCGAAGCCGAGCTCAGCGCATTCATGCGCGGGCGGCCGGGACGCTACGACGCCTTCTCATGCGCCGACACGCTGTGTTACTTCGGCGGGCTGGACGACGCGGCGCAGGCGACGTTTGCCGCTTTACGTCCGGGCGGCGTGTTCTCTTTCAGCGTCGAAGCGCTTGCACAAACGGGCTCGCAAGAGCCCTACCGTCTCATGCATACCGGGCGCTATGCGCACACCGAGCGCTATGTTCGCGAGGCGGCCAAGGGCGCGGGCTTCGAGCGGGTGAATGTGTCCGCTGCGTGGCTGCGCATGGAAGCGGGCAAGCAGGTCGCCGGCTACGTGGTGATGGCGCGCAAAGCGCTGTGACATGGCGCGGGTCTTGCAGGTTCTTGTCATGTCGATTGTTTCCTTGCCTGCCCGCGCCATCGCGCGCACCATGCACACAGCGCGCCGGGAGGCTCGCGGCAGACGATGGGGGTTGAGCTCATGAAGGCGAAAGCGCGCTATCTGGTCGTCATGGCGATGGCATCCGCGCCTGCGGCTGCGGTTGACTTCATGGACGTGGCGCCGGTGATCGCGGTAACGCCGCTTTACGGGCCCGTCGTCGATGGGCGCGAATGTGTCCCGGGTGCGCCGCAAGTGGTCGCGGCCGTGCCGCAGCCGTTGCCACCCGGGGTTCCGATGCAGCCCGCGCCGCCTCAGGAGCGCAACATGGTGGCGCCCGTGGTCGGCGGCGTGGCCGGCGCTGTGCTCGGCAGCCAGGTCGGTTCCGGACGTGGGCGGGATGCGGCCAGCGCAGTCGGTGCGGTCGCCGGCACCGTGATCGCCGATCGAATGGCGAATCCGAACGCACCGGCATCCACCACCGGCGCCGTGGTCGGCGGCGCAGCCGGTGCACTGCTCGGCAATCAGGTCGGCCAGGGGTCGGGCAGAACTGCGGCTACGGCTGCCGGAGCGATCGGCGGGGCGATGATCGGCGATCGGGTCATGGCCGGCACTGCGGCGCCCGCGCCCGTTGCAGCGGCGCCCATGGCGGTCGCACCGATGGCGCAACCGTGCCGGGTCGTGGACGGCGTAACGCGCGAGGCGATTCGCGGCTATTCGGTGGTATACCGTTATGCCGGCCGCGACATCACCACGACGCTGCCTTATCACCCGGGCAGCAGCATACGCATCGCCGTGGGCGCGGCGGACAGCATGGTTGCACGGCCCGCGCCACCGCCGCCGCCCGGCTATGCGCCACCACCCGCGGGTTATGCCCCACCGCCCGCAGGCTATGCACCATCACCTGCCGGTTACGCTCCGCCGCCTGCGGGTTACGCGCCACCGCCACCCGCAGGCTATGCGGCGCCGGGTTACGCGCCGTACGCGCAGCAACCTCAACCGCACCAGCCCGTTGGTGGCACGTATCCGCGACAGTAGCGTTCGCTCATCCCCCAACCTCTCTCCCGGGAGGGAGCGTCGCGTGCCCGCTGGGGCGGGCAGGTTCCTGGCTAGGTGCTATAGTCGGCGCCAGTCCCGTCGTCCAACGTAATACGACATGGTTTTAGCCATCTACGCAGCGCGGCATGCCGGCGAAGAATTCTCCGAACCGGTCACCACGGTTCTGAGCGCCGCGCAATACATGATCGGGCGCGGCCAGGAATGCGACATCGTCCTGGAGGATCAGAGCCGGCGGGTATCGCGCAAGCACGCCACCATCCTGCGGCGCCCCGAGGGTTACCTGCTGCACGTGATCTCGCAGATCAATCCGGTGGTCGTCAACGGCGAAGTGGTCGGGCCGGGTGCTCAGCAACCGTTGCGGGCGGGCGATCGCATGGCCATCGGCGAATACGAGTTCGGTTTCGTTGCAGTGGAGGAAGGCGAGCCGCTGAGCATTTTGCCTGTGAATCCCGTTTCGTCACGAGGGCAGCCGGCCGACCTCGATCGGCTCTTCGGCGCGCAACCGCTGCAGCCGCGTGCACCTGCGGCGCCGAAGACGCCGTCCGCGCCGTCCGGGGATTTTCTGCAGGATCTCTTCGGCAACCGCGATGCGCGCGCGCCGGCGGCACCGAAGGCGCCGCCCAGCGATCTGCAGGATCTGCTCGGCAAGCGCGACACCCATGCGCCCGATCCGCTGCTCGACGTCCTGGGCCGGCCCGGCGATGCGAGCCGCCGTCCCGGCCCGGCACCGGCGTCTGATCCGCTCGCAGGGATCCTCGGACGCGATTCGGCATCCACGCCGGCCACTACCGGGTCGCCGGACGAATTCCTGCATGGCGCCGGCACCGAGTCGCCGATCGATGCGTTGCTGCAAGGCCCCGGGGTGCGCGGTGCCGACCCGCTCGGCCTTTCCCCTGAGCTGTCGCCAGGGCATGGGCGCGGCCAGTTCGGCGGCGGCAGGGGTGGCAGCGACGAGCTCGACCACGTGCATGACTTCAACTTGCCGCTTCCCGCGCCCGCCGCATCCCCGGCCGCCGCTGCGGCGCCTGCGCCACGTGGACGTCAGCCCGCTGCACCGCCTGCGTTACCCGATCCGTTACCAGGGCCGGCCGCAAACGACGACCCGCTGGCAAAGTTGCTGGGAGAGAGCCCCTCGCGTGCGCCCGCGAACGATCCGCTGGGCATTTTCGGCGCGGTGCCGCCGGCATCGCCCGCACCGATGCCATCGCCTGCGCAAGAAGCGCCGCCGCTGCCGTTCGAGGTCGTTGGGGCAAAGAC
>JBOIEI010000444.1:0-3911 GCA_050741055.1 Burkholderiales bacterium
CGGCGATCGACGCCGAGCGCGGCCGCGGAACGCACATCGAGAATCAGCGGCTCCTCGCCGCGCTCGATCATGTCATAAAGCTCGCTCACGGCGATGCGTGCGGCACGCAGTTGCGCCAGGAAGCGATGGCGCTCGAACCACTTGATGATCATATAGATCGCGAGCAGCAGCGAAGCCGCCGCGACCGCGTAGCCGCCCATGCGCGCGACCCAGTCGATCGCCGCATCGATCTGCCTCGAGAACAGCCACCCGACCAGAAGCCATGCGCCGGCCCACAACGCCGCACCGGCGGCATCGAACAGCAGGAACTTCATGAGCCGCAGCCGCAGCGCGCCGGCCAGTGGCGGCGTGATGGTGGCCAGTCCGGGGACAAACCGGGCGATCACGAGTGTTCCCACGCCGTAGCGCAGGAAGATGCGCTCGGTCTGGCGCACGCACGAGGCGGGCGACAACGACATCCGACACAGAGCCGAGAGCACGCGATGACCGTAGCGCCTCCCGGCGGCATACCAGAGCGACGCCGAGATCGAGCCAGCGGCCACGGCAACCGCTAACGCCTGCAATACCGACAAATGCCCGCCCGCTGCGAGCGCCCCGGCCAGGATGAGGGTAGGAACCGCCGGCAGCGGCACGCCGAGCTGGGTCAACAGCACGTTGGCGAACACCAGCCCGACGCCGAACTGGCCCAGTAGCGCGGTGAGATCGGTCATGACGCGCGCCGAATGCGACGGTCAGCGCCGGTTCGCCGCACCGACGCTCGCCAATGCCGTCATGTTCACGATGCGGCGCACGGTCGCCGACGGTGTGACGATGTGCACCGGCCGGGCGCAGCCGAGCAGGATCGGCCCGATCGTGATCCCGCTCCCGCCAGTGATCTTGAGCAGATTGTAGGCGATGTTGGCGGCGTCGATGTTCGGCATGACGAGCAGGTTCGCCTCGCCCTTCAGGTGCGCTGCGGGATAGAGCTTGGCACGGATGTCCTCCGACAGCGCCGCATCGCCCTGCATTTCGCCATCGACTTCGAGCTCGGGCGCGCGGTGCTCGAGCAGCTCGCGCGCCTGCGCCATCTTGCGTGCGGACGCCGAGCGCGAGCTGCCGAAGTTCGAATGCGACAGCAGCGCCACCTTCGGCGTCTGGCCGAAGCGGCGCACTTCTTCGACCGCCATGAGCGTCATCTCGGCGATCTCCTCGGCGCTCGGGTCCTCGTTGACGTAGGTATCGCAGACGAAAAGCGTCCGGTTCGGCATCAGCAGCACGTTCATCGCGGCATAGATGCTGCGACCATGCGCGCGGCCGACCAGATCGTCGATGTGCTCGAGATGCTCTTCGTAGGTGCCGTAGGTCCCGCACAGCATGGCGTCCACTTCGTCCCGGCGCAGCAGCATCGCACCGATCAGGGTCGTGTGCTGGCGCACGCGCGCTCTCGCCACGTCGGGGGTGACGCCGTGGCGGCCCATGACTTCGTGATATTCGCTCCATACCTCGCGGTAACGCGCATCGCTTTCGGGATTGACGATCTCGAAATCTTTGCCTGCCGCAACGCGCAGGCCATAGCGCTTGATTCGGCTGGTGACGACGTCCGGCCGACCGATCAGCACCGGCTTGGCGAGCCCCTCGTCGACGACCACCTGAACCGCGCGTAGCACCCGCTCGTCCTCGCCCTCGGCGTAGATCACCCGTCTGGGGGCCTGCTTGGCGGCGGCGAACACCGGGCGCATGATGAGGCCCGAGTGGTATACGAACTGCATCAGCTGCTGCCGATAGGCGTCCCAGTCCCTGATCGGGCGGGTGGCCACGCCGCTATCCATCGCCGCGAGCGCGACCGCCGGCGCGATCTTGATGATGAGCCGCGGGTCGAACGGGCGCGGAATGATGTAGTCGGGCCCGAACTCCGCTTCCGCTTCGCCGTAGGCCATCGCTACCACGTCGGATTGTTCTGCCTCGGCAAGCTCGGCCAGCGCCATCACGCAGGCCATTTTCATCTCGTCGGTGATCTTGGTGGCGCCCACGTCGAGCGCGCCGCGAAAGATGAACGGAAAGCACAAGACGTTGTTCACCTGATTCGGATAGTCCGAGCGCCCGGTAGCGATGATGCAGTCGGGGCGTGCCTTTCTTGCTTCCTCGGGCGTGATCTCGGGATCGGGATTGGCGAGGGCCAGGATGATCGGCTTGTCGGCCATGCGCCGAACCATGTCGGCATTGAGGACGTCGCGGGTGGAGCAGCCGAGAAACACGTCGGCTCCCTCGATCACGTCGCCCAGCGTGCGCGCGGAAGTGTCCTGCGCGTAGCGCGCCTTGTTCGGCTCCATGTCCTTTTCGCGCCCGCGGTAGATGACGCCGCGGCTGTCGCAGACGAACACGCGCTTCGGATCGAGACCCAGCTTGACGAAGATGTCGAGGCAGGCGATCGAGGCCGCGCCCGCGCCGGACACGACCAGCTTAACCTCGCCGATTTGCTTTCCGACAATCTTGAGCGCGTTGATGAGCGCTGCCGACGATATGATCGCGGTGCCGTGCTGATCGTCGTGGAACACCGGGATATCGAGCCGCTCGCGCAGCTGCTGCTCGATGTAGAAGCATTCCGGCGCCTTGATGTCCTCCAGGTTGACGCCGCCCAGCGTGGGCTCGAGCGCCAGCACGGCTTCGACCACCGCGTCCGGGTCCTTCGCCGCCAGCTCGATATCGAATACGTCGATGCCGGCGAACTTCTTGAACAGGCACCCCTTGCCCTCCATCACCGGCTTGGCTGCGAGCGGACCGATGTTGCCCAAGCCGAGCACCGCGGTGCCGTTGGTGATCACGCCGACCAGGTTGGAACGCGACGTGAGACTGGCTGCCTGCGAGGGGTCTTCGGCGATGGCGAGGCAGGCATACGCGACCCCGGGGGAGTAGGCCAGCGCCAGATCGCGCTGGTTCACCAGCCCCTTGGTCGGAGCGATGGAGATCTTTCCGGGAGTGGGGTAGCGGTGGTATTCCAGCGCATTGATGCGAAGCTGCTCGTCCATGGGGTTCCTCGCATGAGGTGCCGCAGGCACTACGTTGGCGCGGCGGCGGTGTGTGAGTAGGGAAACCGATTCTACGCGTACATTCCGTGTCCGTTGACCATAAGCACTTCCAGCCGCGGCCCGCAGCGCCTCATATAGCGCGGGCGCGTTTCGGCACACGCGGCGCCGGTCGGCGGATCGGCGCGCTGCGTACGGCTTCCGCTGCAGCCGTGAGCCGGCTCGGGATGATCGACCCAAACCTCGTGACTTCGGGCGCATACGTCCATGGAAACAGGACGCACGCTCACGGCGCATAGCGTATTGGAAGGGACTTCGGATTTACCCCGCGCAGGGCTTTGCGTACAATACGCCTCCTGCCAAATGGGTCCCTAGCTCAATTGGTAGAGCAGCGGACTCTTAATCCGTTGGTTCCGAGTTCGAGTCTCGGGGGGCCTACCAAATCAATAATTTACGAGAATCCGTTCTCTGCGGCGTGCCAATTTTGTGCCACTGACAGGTCACCGGGTTAACTATCGCAGTGCCTCCGCGTGACTGCCGCCGCAACCCGGGGCTGATTTCCGCGACATTCCGGCGGCATCTTACCTTCCGAGGACGTGGCCCAAGCGGACAAATAGTCCGTTGGTCGGATACACGAGAGAGCATGGAGAGTTTCCGCCCGGGCGGCACCGGCGTGATCGCGCTGGAGACCGCCGCGCCCGCGCAGCCCGACGGCTACACGATCGTGATGATCAGCGGCACGCATACCGTGCAGCGCGTGCTCTACCGCGGCAAGCTCGTCTACGATCTCGTGAAGGATTTCGCGCCCGTGACGAAGATGACGCGGCAGTCGTACGTGCTGGTGCTGCATCCGGGCGTCGCTGCAGGAGCGTTTCCGACGCGACGCCATCGAGGTGATCGCCTCCAGCC
>JBOIEI010000445.1:0-5888 GCA_050741055.1 Burkholderiales bacterium
TGCTGCTGGTGTTCAAGGACACGATTCTGTCGCTGGTCGCGAGCGTTCAGTTGTCGAGCAACGACATGCTGCGCGTCGGCGACTGGATCGCCATGCCGCAGCTCAATGCCGACGGCTTCGTGGTGGACATCACGCTGCATACCGTGAAGGTGCAGAACTGGGATCGGACCATCACCACCATTCCGACCTGGCGCCTGATCAGCGAGAGCTTCAAGAACTGGCGCGCCATGTTCGATTCCGGCGGGCGTCAGATCCAGCGCTCGCTCTACCTTGACCAGACCTCGGTGCGCTTCCTGACGGACGAAGAAGGAGACCGGCTGCGCCGATTCGCGCTCATCGACGAGTACCTGAACCGCAAACACGCGGAGATCGAAGAGTCCAACCGCAAGCTGATCGCGCAGGGCAAGGATCCCGTCAACGGCCGCCGCATCACCAACGTCGGCACTTTCCGCGCATATGTGCAGGCCTACGTGGAATCGCATCCTCGCATCCGCAAGGACTCGTTCCTGCTGGTGCGCCAGCTGCAGCCGCAACCGAACGGCTTGCCACTGGAAATCTACTGCTACACGTCCACCACCGCGTGGGCCGAATACGAAGGCATCCAGGCCGACCTTTTCGATCATCTCTACGCGATCCTGCCGGAATTCGGCCTGCGGGTATTCCAGCAGCCTAGCGGGGCCGACGTGAGCCGGGCCTTGCATTACGTCGAAGGCGGGGCGTTGCCCGCTCACCAGCAGGCGGAGTGGCGATCTGCTTGAAGCGCGCGTTACGCGCTGTCGCCGGCGCTGCGGGCGGTCAATCGCACGAGTAGTTTGGGGTCGTTGTCGGTGGGAACTACAGCTTCTCTGCGACCACGCGGCCCTGGGCATTCTGGTACACCCTGTAGCGGTTTCCGTCCCGACAGATTGCGGTGTAGTCGTTGTCCCCACGACGTTGCGCCTTCACGACCTGCCCGCACGGCATGCCGAGAAGCGCGATGACCGACGTGAGATCCTTCAATAGCGCCGCATCCTCGGCCGCACGTGCCGGCGCTGCGGCGAGCAACTGCATCACGACCATCGCGACCGCAACCTTCAATCGTCCCGTCATGTCGATTCCCCAGAATGCTCAGACACCGGTCGCAAGCGCTGCGAACTTGTCTGGATCGGCCAGGATTTCCCAGATCGCTTCGCGCGAAAATGCGATCGCCTCCGCCAGCGCCGGGTCGCCATCCTGCACGAGAGCTACCGTCTTCAGCAGCAGCAGATCGTATGGTTGACGCAAGTCCGCGAGCTGCATCCCGATCCGGCCCTCATAGAACGCGCGGAACCGATCGAGCAGGTCGTCGACCTGATTCTTGAGCGTGAGCTTGGTGAACACGCCGATCGCAGCAGTCTCCTTGAGGCGCTGCTCCAGCGCCGCGAGATCGAGCGGCGGCTGGGCCGGCTTGCTCTTTTCCTCGAGATTCGATTCGATCGAGCTCCGTTCGCCGGGGACGACGGGCGCGTCCGGCTTCATCGCTGGCGTGGACGTCGGTTCCGCCGCTGCCGCCAGCGTTGCCAGCAGCCAGGCGAAAAGGAGTACGCCGAGTCGGGCGCCGCGCTCCTCGTTCGTTGGGCGCCGGGCCAAGGCAGCTATCCCCGCTCGGTGATGACCGAGCGCCAGCGCTGCAACTCGTCCTTTATCAGCGCGGCGAACTCCTCGGGCGACGACGGCGCAGGATTGAGGCCCTGACGCCGAGTGGTCTGCACCAGTTTCGGGTCCTTGAGCACATCGCGCAGCAGCGCGTTCAGTTGCCGGATGACCGGGGCAGGCGTGCCGGCCGGCGCCACCATACCGAACCAGAACGTGGCGTCGTACCCCGTCAATCCGGCCTCGTGCATGGAAGGCACGTCCGGCAGACTCGGATCGCGCTCCCGGCTGGTCACTGCCAGTATGCGAATCTTGCTGCGGATGTTTGCCGCGGTGGTCGTGGCGGCAAAGCCCACGCGGACCTCCCCGCCGAGCAGGGCCGTAATGACGTCGGCGCCTCCTTTGTACGGGACATGGGCGAGCTTGATCCGGGCGACGTTTTGCAACATCTGACCCGACAAGTGGCCGGCGGAGCCCACGCCCTGGGTGCCATAGTTCAGCTCTCCGGGTTTCTGCTTCGCGATGGCAACCACATCGGCGGCGGTTTTCGCCGGAAAGTCCGGTCGCACGATGAGCGCGTTGGCGAAGGTGAACGTACGCCCGACCGGTGCGAACGCGGTCTCGGTCTTGTAAGGCGGGTTGTTGTCCATGATCTGGCTGATGGTGAGCGCGCCCTGGCTCGACCACGCCAGCGTGTGGCCATCGGCAGGGGCGCGCGCAACCATCTGAGCCGCCACGACCCCGGCCGCTCCGGTCCGGTTGTCGACCACGATCGACGTTCCGAGGACTGCGCTCATCTTGGCCGCGACCAGACGCGCGGAAACGTCGGAGTTGCCCCCAGGCGAGAAACCGACCACGAGGCGGATCGGACGGTTCGGATACTGCTGGGCCGCCACCGGCGCAGCACTCGTTACGCACAGGGCAACCAAGGACAAACAGGACAATGCGGTTTTCATCAGGCTCCTTCTCCAATGGGTGACCGGGCGTTCCGGCCATGGGTCGTCGATTCGTGTCCGGCTCGCCCGAGGGTGCACGGGCATTCGATAGGTAGCATCCCTCTCACGGCATCAGTGCGCTCTGGTTCCTCTCTGCGGTGAGAACGCGGATCGATTTGCCCGCGAGGAAGGCTTCGATGTTCTCGACCACATCGGCATAGGCGACCTGGTAGAACTCTTCCACGTGATGCCCCTGGTGCGGCATCAGGACCGCATTGGGCAGTCTGCGCAGCGGATGCCGCTCCGGCAGCGGTTCCTGGGCGTACACGTCGAGCCCCGCGCCGGCAATCCGACCGTTGGCCAGCGCGTCCACCAGGCAGGCCTCGTCGACGATCGCCCCGCGCGCGGTGTTGACGAGTATCGCACTCGGTTTCATCAGGGCGAGCTCGCGCTCGCCCACCAGGCCCCGGGTGCGCTCGCCCAGCACGACATGAATGCTCAGCACGTCGCTCGTGCGAAAAAGCTCGTCTCGGTCGACACGGGTGACGCCGAACCGGGCGGCGTATTCTGCTTGCAGGTTCTGGCTCCAGGCGATCACTTCCATGCCGAACGCCTTGGCGACCGGCACCATGCGACGGCCCTGGCGGCCGAGGCCGAGCAGCCCGAGGGTACGCCCCGAGAGCGTCACGCCGACGCTGCTCTGCCAACCGCCGTCGCGCATCCGGTTCGACTCCTGCGGGATGCTGCGGGCGACCGACAGGATCAATCCCCAGGCAAGCTCGCTCGTGGCCGTGCGGTAGGGTCCACGCAGCTCGGTGAACGACACCACGATGCCGCGCTCGGCCGCCGCGGCCACGTCGAGCACCCGACAATACAAACCGGTCACCGCGATCATTTTCAGCTTCGGCAGCCGGCCGATCAACTCGCGCGACACCGGCATGCGCTCGCGCAACAGACAGACGATGTCGAAGTCGCGCAAGGCCGCGGCCGCTTCGTCCGGTACTGCCAGCGGGCGGTCGAATACCGTGATCTCGCAGGTCTGCGCAAGTCGCGACCAGTTCGCGGCGGAGCGCGCACGGCGCAGGTAATCGTCGAGAATTGCAATCTTCATGGCGAGGCGGGATTCACGGCGGGTCGTCGGAGTATCGCGTCATGGCATCTGGGCGGCAAGGTGAATTGCCTGGCGCCAGGACTTGAAGATGCGGCCCAACCCGACGGTAACGACGTTACCGGGGAGGCCAGCTCGCGAGACTGAGGAGACGAGAATCGGGACCCGCCTTCCGCAGGTATTTTGCGTCGGCGGTTACGAAGATCCCATCCGATACGTCGGCCAAGGCGTGGTAGCTCGCATCGTAGAACGTCACTCCGCGCTCAGCGGTCAGCTTGAGTATCCGCTCACGCCACAGGGAAGTCGGGCGCGCCTCCGGGATGCGAAAGGCAGCAAGAGTCGCAAGCCGCCCCGCGGCGGAGTCTGCAAAATGCGTCACCAGCACGTTGCCGACTTCGTAGAACCAGAGCGCCGGGACCAGCAGGCGGATGTGGCCGGCAATGAAGGCATCGCGCACGGCGACGGCTTGGGCGGCGTAGGGCTCCCGCTCTTCCGGAAGCACCCATTTGAGCAAAACGGAGGCGTCCGGGACGATCAGCTTTACCAATGGGCATCTCGGTCGGCACGGATCAGATCTTCGGCGCTGGCCGCAACGCTGCGGCGAGTCTTACGCAACCGGTCCATCTCCGCCGCAGCCCGGACGCGACCGCGGCGCTGCATTTCCCTGCTCACGGCCTCGCTGATCAACCTGCTGCGCTCGCCTTGGGGAACCTTCTGCAGTTCCAGCCAGACGGGATCGTCAATCATCACGTTGATGCGATGGCCCATGCTCGATTCCTCACGTGCGCTCGTTACACACTATGGTTACACACCGTTGCCTGGCGAAGCAAGCGTCTGTGCGCCACCGGCCGTTCTGGCGCGGTCGCAGCATAGTGCAGGAGCAGACCAAGCTGGTGATGCGGTTCACAGGGACGTGCCGCCGACTTTGTGTGGCATGCTACGGATATGAACACCCCCGCACACGCCAGCGCCGCTTTGCCGCTGGTCGAGGCC
Source organism: Burkholderiales bacterium (assembly GCA_050741055.1). GTDB lineage: Bacteria > Pseudomonadota > Gammaproteobacteria > Burkholderiales > WYBJ01 > WYBJ01. The sequence continues at coordinate 4,648 of JBOIEI010000445.1, forward strand.
GCCCAGGCCTGGAACGGCGCCGACCTGGCCCGGCGCACCGACTGGATTCATGTGCTCGAGCCGGTCGAGGTCGAGGAGATCGGGCGCGCAATCGCCCACGCCGAAGCCACCGCCAAGGATCTCGTGAGCTTGCGGCGCGAGGACTTCCCCTTGGATGTCTTCGCCGTCCGGCTGCGCGCCCTCAAGCGCGACCTCCTGCACGGCCGCGGATTCTTCCTGGTGCGTGGAATGCCGGTCGATCGCTACTCCGCACGGCAGATCGCGATCGCATTCCTCGGCATCGGCCACCATCTCGGCGAGCCGGTGTCGCAGAACGGCAAGGGTCACATCCTCGGTCACGTGAAGAATCTCGGGCTGGACTTCAACGATCCGGAAATCCGCGGCTACCAGACCAATGCCCGGCTGACCTATCACACCGACTACTCGGACGCGGTCGGGCTGCTCTGCCTCAGCACCGCCCGCTCGGGCGGCGCATCCAGCATCGTCAGCTCGACCACGCTCTGGAACGAGATGGCGAAGCGCCGCCCCGAGCTGGCGGCTGCATTGACCGAGCCGCTGCACTACACGCGCTGGGGTGAGATTCCGGCCCGCAAGAAGCGCTACAGCGCGGTTCCGGTGTTCACGCCCTGGGCGGGTCGCATGATCGCGTTTCTCAACACCCGCAACACCATCATGAAGGCCCAGGCCTTCCCCGAAGTGCCGCGCATCACCGAGCGCCAGCTCGCCGCGCTCGACTTCCTCGAGACCTTGCAGAACGACCCGGCGATCCACCTCAAGATGACCTTCGCGCCGGGCGACATGCAGTTCGTCCTGAATCACTGCATACTGCACGCACGCGAGGACTACGAGGACTGGCCCGAACCCGAGCGTCGCCGTCACCTGCTGCGTCTGTGGCTCGCCTGCGACGACGGCCCGAAGCTGCCGCCGTGCATGACGACCGATTTCCAAGGCCGCACCCGCGGCGGCCGGCCCGATGGCATCCACGTCCCGGGCATGCCCTTCACGGCGCCGCTGGAAGCGGAGTGAAGGCGCGGCGCGATCGCCGGAACGCCTCCACGCTCTCCCAAGCGTCCCCTCTTACAGTGCATCAGCGCTCTCGCCACACGGGGGGCATCGAGCTTCCCGGATAGCCGAAGTCGCGCGGGGCGAGTCCCGACTGGAACCAGCAGACGAAGGTGTAGACGTCGTAGATCGGCACCCCGAGGTGCAGGTTCAGCCGGCGCGAGTACGGCGCCATATTG
>JBOIEI010000446.1:0-13531 GCA_050741055.1 Burkholderiales bacterium
GACGCAGACCGTGATCGTGCCGACCGGCGCGATCGGGCTTGCCTTCGATCTCATCGATGCGCAGTTCGACGCGCCAGGCGGCGGACCGGTCGATGCGTTCGAGTTTGCGCTGCTCGACGCCGCGACGATGGCTTCGGTTTCCGCCGACATCGGACTCACGCATAGCGATGCGACGCTCAACATCCAGGCCGGCGGCCGTATCTATCGTTCGTCCGGCGTTAGTCTGAGCGGCATCGCCGGCGATACGCTGCCTGCCGATAGCGCTGCACCGATCACCGTGAGCCTCGATCTCGCCGGCGTAAGCGCCGGCCACGCTCTGACGTTGTATTTCGATCTGCTCGGCTTCGGCGCCACCGGCAGCGCGGTGACGATCGACAACGTCCGCTTCCTCACGGAAGGCGGCAATGCCGTCCCCGTAGCCGAGGATGATACGGCCGCGGTCGCCGAAGACGCGAGTGTGGCGATCGATCTGCTCGCGAACGACACGGATGTCGATGGCGATGCGCTGGCGGTAGAGATCGTCACCGGGCCCGAGCACGGCAGTGCCATCGTCGAAGCCGACGGGACGGTGACCTACACGCCGCAAGCGAACTTCTTCGGCTCCGATGCGTTCACGTACCGGGTCTTCGACGGCCAGGTGTCGAGCGATGTCGCCACGGTGGCGATCGAGGTGAACGCGGTCGACGATGCGCCGAGCGCGCAGCCGCTGAGCGTTCAGACAGACGAAGACGCGAGCGTTGTCATCGACTTGGCGGCAGCGGTGAGCGACATCGATACGGATGCGGCAGCACTCTCGCTCGAAATCGTCACCGCGCCGATGCACGGCACGCTCAGTGCCAACCCCGACGGCACGTACACCTATACGCCGGCTACCGACTACTTCGGGCCGGACGGTTTCACCTACCGCGCGGTCGACGGCAGCCTCACCTCCGACGTGGCGAACGTCGAAATCGCGCTCGCACCCGTCAACGATGCGCCCGTGGCCGACGACGAAAGCTACGTGCTGTTCGAAGGTCAGACGCTCAACGTGGCGGCGGCTCAAGGCTTGCTCGTGGGCGACACCGATGCTGACGGCGATGCGCTCAGCGTCGCCTTCTTCACCGACCCGCAGCATGGCACGGTGCAGGTTTTCGACGACGGCTCGTTCGTTTACACCCCGCAGGCCGGCTTCGAGGGACTCGACGGCTTCAGCTATCGGGTAGCCGACGGTTTCGGCGGCGAGGCGGTGGGGACGGTCACGCTCGAGGTGCAGCCGACCGAGGGTCCGCTGCAAGTCGTCTCCTTCGATCCGGACTGCAACGGCTTTGCCGTGCGCTTCAGCGACACCTTCGATCCGAGCGTGATCAATCTGTACGTGAGCGCACCGGACGTGATCGTGCGCGGCGCGGCCTCGGGCGTCATCGCCGGCTCGCTCATCCACGACGCGGACGGTAAGGGCTTCCGGTTCCTGAAGAACGGCAGCCCGTTCGCCGCGGATACCTATACCGTGACGCTCGAAAGCGGCCCGTCCGCCTTCACGCATGCCACGCGCGGCGATCTCGACGGCGACAGCGACGATGCGGCCGGCGGCGACTACGTGACGACGTACTCGGTGGCGCCGCCGACCGGGATCAAGGTCGGCCTGCCCGACTTCATGCGCGGACCGGGGCAGGAGGTGAACGTGCCGGCCGCGCTCGGCCAGGGCCTGCCGCTCAACCTCACGAGCGCGGGCGATGTCACCTCGGTTACGCTGGAGATCGACTACAACCCGGCGTATCTGGAAATCACCGCTGCCGCAGCCGCCGCGGGCCTGCCCGCGAACAGCACCGTCATCTTCGAAACGCCTCAGCCGGGCCTTGCGCGCATCCACATCGAAGCGCCCACGCCCATCGCCGCCGGCACGGTGACGCTCCTAAACCTCGAAGCCCACGTGCCGTTGACGGCGACGTACGCGGCGCGCCATTACATCGATATCGGGGCGGTGGAGATCAACGGCCAGTTGGTCGAATGCGCCGACGACGACGCGTTCCACCTGGTCGGGTACCTGGGCGATTCGAATGCGAGCGAAGCGTATGAAGTCGAGGACGTGCAGCTGATTCAAAAGATCGCCGGGCGCGCGGCGAACGGCTTTGCGGCCTGGGCCGACATCTATCCTCAGCTTGTGGGCGACATCGACGGGAACCGCTTCATCACGGCGATCGATGCGGCGCGCGTGAATCAGGAGATGTCAGGCATGGATCGGCCGGAGATCCCGCCGCTGCCCGATCGTGACCTGGTCGAGGCCGCGCGTGCGGCGCAGTTCGATCTGGCCGCACAGCCGTTCCCTGTCGCATCACTCGCTGACGAAAAGCGCGATACGGTGAAGACGCTGGATATGCCAACAATCGAATTGGGTTTGGGCGCGCCTTTCGCCGCTTCATTCCCGGAAAGCGCGCAATGGAAGCGTGCGTTCGTGACCGAAGGAGTCAACGGCAAGAATCCGAACAGCACGCTCAAGGTAACGCTGCCGGTGGCGCCGGCAGCGACGGCCGAGATCTGAGCACTTGTTCACGCATTCCGGAACAGGTCACCGTCGAACATTTTTACACTGTAACAAGTACTTGCAAAGCTTCTACGCCAGTTGCATACTGCCGGAACGCAAGGGCGCAAACAATTTGCGCCGTGATCGATGCGCAGAGCGTCGATGGGCGCCGCGAGGGAGACAAAATGAAAGTAATGCTTCGATATGCATGTGGGATCGGACTCACGTTTGCCAGTGTGGCGGCATACGCGCTGCCGATATCCGTCACCGGCGCCAGCGGGTTGCCCGGAACGTCCGTCGTGGTTTCGCTGGACGACGCATCAACCGACGGACTGGTAGGAGCGACGGTACTCTTGCAATTCGATCCAACGCGGCTGGACTACGTATCGTCTGCCTTCGGCAATCTCTTCCCCAGCGGAACGATTCTGTTCGAGGACCTTCTCAATGAGGCTTCGGGAAGCGTGATCGTGGTTATCGGCTCGAGCGGCAGCACACCGGACGCGAGCCCCGGATCGTTACTCGATGTGAGCTTCGATATCCTATCCAGCGCACCGGTCGGACTGACGCCGGTCAGTTTTCGCTGTGTGCCCATCGATCCTAACGAACCCGTGGACGCCGTGACCGACCAGGATTCCGCGAACCGCCTCTGTCCGCCCGATTACGCGATCCCAACGACTACCGGGAATGTCAACGTGCTTGCGCAGACGGGACAGGTTCCGGCGCCGGGGTCCGCGCCGCTCGCGCTGCTCGGGCTCGGCCTCATGGGCTGGATGCGGTGGGGACGGCGAAAGGTTTCCTAAGCGCGCCTGCGTAAAGCCCCTTCTTCTTGGGGCTTCTTGGAGAGAAGCAAAGCGGTCGTCCCGATATCGGGCGGACATTCGTTTATCAGTGCTTCTTCGGTGGCGCTTGCGATTCGGCGATTACGCGTCTCCGAGCGAAGCACTCGACCCGTTAAGCTGATCGGGCATCCGAGAATTTCGGCAGACTGCACTCAAGCCCTACCGCGTGATTTATCGCGTACATCAATCACGAGTCGTAATCTACCTGATCGCCGACGGACGTCGCGACATGCAATCGCTCCTGGCACGCCGCCTTCTCGGACCTTCTCGTTGAGCACCTGCGCGGGCCGCGCCGCGCACCGATCTCTCGGCTCGTCGGTAAATTCAAGCCCTGCGCTGCACGGCCGGAGGCCGCCGTCCCCGAGCAGGCGACACGGCCTCGTAGGCATGCGCGATCTGCAGCAGCAGCGCCTCCTCGAACGGCCGCCCGATCAACTGCATCCCAATCGGCAGGCCGGATTTCGTGAAGCCGCAGGGAACGCTGATTGCCGGCAAGCCGGTGCCGTTGCTGGGGCTCGTGTTTCTCGACACGCTCCCCGAGCCGGGGCCGCGCACGGGGTAGGTCTTGCCGCCCACGACGACTTTGTCGTCGGCGATGCGCGGGGCGGGGATGGGCGCCGTGGGCGTCACCAGAACGTCGACCTCCTGCAACACACGGGCGTGCTCTTCCTTGATGAGGCGCTGGACCTTCATCCCTTTCGCATAATCCGTTCCCAAAACGAACTGACCCGCCAGAGCGCGATAGAGAACATGGGGGCCGTAGTCCGCGCGACCCTTCTTGATCAGCAGCTCGTGGGTGACCATCGTGTCTGCCATGGTAGGAAGGCGCATGGCGCCCGCGTACTTCATCATGGGAAGCGACACCTTGCGTGATGTCATGCCGAGCGCTTCCAGCGCGACGATGGCTTGCCGGACGGCGGCCTCGACCTCGGGATCGAGCATCTCGAAATAATGATTGGCGGGCACCCCGATCCGCAGTCCGCGGACATCCTTGCCCAGGTGCTCGGTGTAGTCCGGGACGGGAACCGGCACGGTGCTCGGATCGAGCGAGTCGTAGCCCGCCATTACCTGCAGCATGAGTGCACAGTCGCGCACGGTACGGGTCATGGGGCCGATGTGATCGCCGTTGTAGCTCGTCACCATGAGCCCGCGTTGGCTCACACGGCCGAACGTCTGCTTCAGCCCCACGATGCCACAGAACGTTCCGGGCAGGCGCACCGAGCCGCCGAAGTCCGTGCCGAGCGATGCGAAGGTGACACCGGAGGCCACGTTGGCGCCGCCGCCGCCGCTCGAACCGCCGGGTACGTGGTCGAGGTTCCACGGATTGTGCACCGCCCCGTAGTGCATGTTGTTGGAGGTCATGCCGGCGGCGAATTCCTCCAGGTTCTCCTTGCCCACGATGATGGCGCCCGCCTGCTTGCAGCGCCGCACCACTTCGGCGTCCTCGTCGGGAACGTAGTCCGCCAACACCTTCGAACCGACTGTCGAGCGAATGCCGGCGGTAGCGAGATTGTCCTTGATGCCGATCGGAATGCCGTGCAGCGGGCCGCGATACTCGCCTCGCATCAGCGCAGCCTCGGCCTCCTTCGCCTGCCGCCTTGCCCCGTCGTAGAGGATGGTGATGAAGGAGCAAAGCATGGGCTGCAGCCGCTCGGCTTCGGCGAGTGCCGCTTCGGTCAGTTCCACCGGCGAGACCTTCTTGCCTTGAATCGCGGCTGCGGCCTCGGATAGCGTGAGCTGCAGCAGGTCGTTAGCGCTCATGGCGATTACTCCGCAACGCGCAGCAAACGGCCGGAGAAAAGCGCCGAGAGATCGAGCTCGTCGAGTTGCTCAACAGCCGCGACGTAGTTCTCCAGCTCGGGCCATACGAGCTTCAGTTCCTCGTCGGAGAGCGGGATGCCGTCGTAGTCCTGGATCATGGCCTTGAGGGTTTCGGGCGAGAGTTTCATACGGTCCTCCGGGCGGTTGCAGACGACATCGTACTCTCGGCGCAGACTTGCTAGGGGGAGGGCCGAACTCGTCTATTGTCGCGTAATAAGCGCTAGACACGGCCGCCATGAAGCGGTTCGGCCACTTTCACGACGTCGCAGCGACGAGTCGATCCTTGGCCTGTTCGAGAAACCCGATCACCTGCGCTCGACTCGCCGATGGAAATCCTGCGAGAAAATCGTCTATCGATTCGCCCGCTTCAAGATAATCGAGCAGCGTCTGTACGGGTACGCGGGTGCCCGCAAAAACAGGGGTTCCGCCCATGATCCCAGGGTCGCGAGAAATGACTGGCTGGCATGCGGCCAGATTACTCCGAAGCCTTCAGTCGAGGCAACAAGACGTGCCGTAGTGATTCGGCAGGGATGGAAACGTCCAACATCGCCGCTCCGCTCCAAGTCAATGGACGCCCGGCGCGCGAAAGTCGCATACTTCGCGCGACGCTTCACGAAAGACGCGACGTGCCATGAAGCTCTACATCACGCCGGGCTCACCGTATGCCCGCATCGTGCGGATCGTAATCCTGGAGAAGGGCTTGCAGGATCGCGTGGAGATCGTTTTCGCGCAGACGCGCCTCGCGGACAGCCCTTACTACCAGGTCAATCCTTCCGGACGCGTGCCTTACCTCGTGCGCGACGACGGCGTGGGCATGGAGGAGTCGGCGTTCATCTGCGACTATCTGGATCGCCTCTCCGGTGCTGCGGGCCCGGACTTGCGCGGGCACAGCGAGGATTGGGAGGCCCGACGTCTGGAAGCGCTCGCCCGCAGCATGATGGACGGGCTGGCCGTCTGGAGCCGCGAGCTCGGGCGCCCGCGTGACGAGCAATCGCCCACCGTGATCGCACATGAGCGCGCCCGCAGCGAGCGCATGGCGGATCTGTGGGAGCGCGAGATCGATCGTCCGTGGATGCACGGTCCCCTCGACATGGCGCAGACCACGCTGTGCTGTGCGCTTGGGCTCGAAGCGAGAATTGCGGATTTCCGCTGGCGCGACGGGCGGCCGAAGCTGTGCGCGTGGTACGAGCCGATTGCAGCAAGGCCGTCGTTCCAGGCGACGGTGCCGGTCCAGAGCCATTGACCGGGTCTTTAGGTACAGACGGGGGACACACCAGTGGAGAGTGCAGCGGCGCCGATACAGAGATACTTGAACGCCTCGCCGCTAATGGTGACCAAGCGTGCGGGTTTCTTGACTGCCGCCGAAAAGGGCAGATACTGCGAACTGCCATGACCGCCGCAGCACATTGGAATAGCACCTGATTCGTGTCGCGTGTTGGCGCAACCGAAGCACACACACCAAACATCGACGTTGAATGCGGAGAAAACACGATCGAGATGAGATGAAACAGGCTTAGCGCCCTGACGGGGCGAACAACCGGAGGAGATCAGAAAGTGAAAGCTGGCTACCTGACCTGGCTCGTTTGTCTGATCTGTGGCTTGACGTGGCTCGCGCCGGCCGCGGCGCAATATCCCAACCGACCGATTCGCTTCGTCGTGCCCTTCCCGCCCGGGGGCGGCACCGACACGATGGCACGGGCGATCGGCAACCGTCTGGGAGAAGCCCTGGGGCAGCAAATCATCGTCGACAACCGCGGTGGCGGCGGTGCCAACATCGGTGCGGAGCTCGCCGCACACGCACAACCGGATGGCTATACCTGGTTCATGTCGACCGTTACGCATACGGTCAACGCGACCCTCTATCGCAAGCTGGGGTACAACCTCGTCAAGGATTTCGTACCGGTCAGCCATCTCGGCGGCACCGCCTACGTGGTGGTGGTGCATCCGTCGGTCCAGGCGAAATCGCTCAAGGAACTGATCGCCCTCGCCAAGGCGCAGCCGGGGAAGCTGCGCCATTCCTCCTCGGGCACGGGCAGCGGCCCGCATCTGGCCGGTGAGCTCTTCAAGAACATGACTGGCATAAACATGCTGCATCTGCCCTACAAGGGCGGCGGTCCCTCGGTAACCGCGCTGGTCGCCAACGAGGCGCAGGTCGGCTTCGCGACCACGCCGTCATGCATCGGTCAGCTCAAGGCGGGTCGGTTGCGCGGGCTTGCGGTCAGCACGGCGCAGCGCTCGCCGTTCCTGCCGGATCTGCCGACGGTGGCGGAAGCGGGCGCTCCGGGTTACGAGACGAGCGCCTGGTACGGGCTGCTGGTGCCAACCGGCACGCCGAAGGAAGTCATTGCGCGGCTGAATGCGGACATCGCCAAGGTGATGACATTCTCGGACGTCAAGGCGCGGCTGGACGCCACCGGCATGGTGCCCGAGACCAGCACGCCCGAAGCGCTCGGCGAGAAGATCAAAGCCGAGATTGCCAAATGGGCGAAAGTGGTCAAGGCGCTCGACTTATCGGTCAATTGAGCCCGATCCGCGCGGCACTGAGACTCGGGCTCGCGCAAGCGCGCGCAGCGCAACCGGCAGCACCGAGCATTGCGGCGGTCAGCCCTGGCCGCCGCCGGCCGCGCCGATCTGCCGATTCGGCTCGCCGAAGAATTCCCGCCACAGAAAATCTTCCAGTCCGGTGTTGTCGACTGGGCGCGCGGAGAGCACGACATCGCGCCCGAGCCGATCCGACTCCCATAGGAAGTCGCCGGACTCGTGTTCACGGATGATCGCAATCATGCGCTGGATGACCGCGTGCTTGATGTCGCGATGCTCGCCCTTGCGCACTTCGATCAGCTGACTCGTATTGCGGCGGATGTTCTTGTTCCAGCCGAAGAAGAGGAATTCGGCATAGCTGTAGTGCAGGTTCGTGATCTGGAAGATGCCCCCGCCTGGATTGCGCGAGCCGCCGAACACCGGCGTTCGTCCGAGACCGAGATTCCGAGCCACGATCTGGTCGCGCTTTGCCTCCTCGTCCGGCTGCGCCGGCTCCGCGCCGGATGGCATCGGCGCCGCGGCCGATGCACCGCGCGCACGCCGTCGCGCTTCGATATACGAGGAGAGATCACCGGAGGGGGAAGGTTCGGCGCGCTCCGGCACGGCGGCGGGCTCGGCCGGCACGACCGGCACGACCGGCACGACCGGTGACGTCTCCTCGGGAACCGGCGGGGCGGTCATGCGCGCGGGCGGCTCGGGCCGCACGGAATGCGCAGGCGCTGGCATGGATTTACGCGGTAATGGCTTCGCGACCTTAGGCGCAGAAATGGCGGGACGCGATGACGGCGTCGGCGGCCCGGCCGGCGGAACGAATGCGGGTTTGGGCACCGACACCGGCGCCTCGAGGGCCGGCCGCCGGGTCTCCAGCTCTACGGCCAGCGGCTCCGGATCGGCGAGGCGGGGTGCAAGTTGCAACGGCGGCAGAAAGAACAGCGCCGCGACGTGCACGAGCGCCGAGAGCAGCAGCACGATCCAGAACACGGGAACCGTGACGGTATCGTGGCGGGGCAAAACGGCCGCAGATCCCGGATCGAGCGAGTATTCGGGCGGAAGGGGCAACAAGTCGGAAGAATCCACTAGACGTCAGTCTGTCAGACCGGCACCGGCGGCGTCGGTTTCTTGCAGCACGCTTTCGCCTGAAGAACGGCTTGTCACGTACCGTTCGGCGCTCCATCGAAAGCGCGGGCGCTGAGATGTCGAGATCGTTCTGGATTCCCGCTTGCGCGGGAAAGACGTCTGCTAAATGTGAGCACTGGGCGCGTCCTGAAACGGCCACTGCTCGCGGCGGTAGCCCATGTCCCAGAACATCCACTCGTAGCGGCTCGTCGTGCGGAAGTGCCGGCGCATGGCATCGAGCTCGGCCGCGCCGAGCTGGCTGGCCACCTCGTTGGTGGTCGCCAGCACCGCAGCCACGATGGCGCCGAATTCCTCCGAGCCGTAGGTCGCTATCCAGCGCGCATAGAGCGGATTCGGCGAGCCCGCACGCGTCAGTTCCTTGCCGACTTCCCAGTAGATCCAGTAGCACGGCAGCAGGGCAGCGAGCGCCTCGTGGAAAGGCGCTCCGTATGCGACCGCAAGCAGATAGTGCGTGTACGCCAGGTTGGTCGGCGCCAGCGGGGTCGCGATCACGGCTTCGGTCGTGAGGCCGAACTCTTGAAAGAAGCCCTCGTGCAAGCTGCGCTCGACCCGAAGCGCGCCCGCGGCGTGGTCGGCCAGCATGACGATCCAGTCGTCCTTGGGTGCGCGCGCAGCGGCGATTGCGAGCGCGCGGGCGAATTCGCGCAGGTACAGCGCATCCTGCACGGCGTAGAACTCGAAGCGCTCGCGTGTCAGCGATCCGTCGGTCAGGCCGGCGATGAACGGGTGGCGCAGGATCGCGTCGTAGATCGGCTCGATCGAGTGCCAGAGCTCGTCCGTGAACAGCTTCGTTGTCATGCGCTCAGCCAAAGTAAGTCCCCCGTTGCGTCCGCTTCGATTACAGCCGCGCTGGCACCTCGTCTTCGCAAGCCTTTGATCATCCCGGCGCCGTGTAACCGCATCCTAGTGGTGTCGCTTCCAGAAGTGATCCAGTACGGCAACCGGGCTGCGGCCAGGGCGCGTCGCGTGCAGCAGCGCTCCGTGCACGTAATCGGTCGCTGCGCTACATGCGTCGAGCAGCGAAACACCTCGACACAAGTTGGCTGCGATGGCGGAAGCGAGCGTGCAGCCGGTGCCGTGGCCTTCTACCTCCAGACGGTCGTGCGCGAATGCGGCCGGGTCCCGGCCGTCATGAAATCGATCGACCATTCTGCCGGCGCCTTTCAGATGGCCGCCCTTCAGCAACGTCGCCCGCGCGCCCAGCGCCTGCAGTTCGGTCAGGGCGGCATCGGCGGCCGCATCGTCCTCGACCGGATGGCCGAGCAGCAACTCGGCCTCGGGGATGTTCGGCGTCACGATCGTCGCCAGCGGCAGCAGCCGCGAACGCAATGCATCGAGCGCGTCGTGCTCCAGAAGCCGCGCACCGCTGGTCGCCACCATGACAGGATCGAGCACGATATGCGACGGCTCATGCTGCTCCAGCGCATCGGCAACCGCGCCGATGATCGCCGCGTTGGCCAGCATGCCGAGCTTCACCGCGCCGATCCGGAAATCGTCGAAGCAGGCATCGATCTGGGCGCGCAGGAACGACACCGGCGGCACGTGTACCGCAGTCACGGCCCGCGTGTTCTGGGCGGTCAGCGCGGCAAACGCGGACAAGCCGTGCACGTCGTGCGCGGCAAAAGTCTTGAGGTCGGCCTGGATGCCGGCGCCGCCGCCGGAGTCGGAACCGGCGATCGTGAGGGCAGCTACGGGTCGGTTATCCGAGCTCGACATGAACAGGCACCGTATAAACCATCACGGCATTCTAATCACAAGGGCGGGGGTCAAGTCTTGCTCCTTGCGTCGATCCGTAAGGACTTTCACGGCTCCTCGGACAAGAGGCCAGACCATGCCGCCGTCCCACTTATAATCATCGGACGCTTCGAGCGGGAGGGGACCGAAATGAAAGCCATCCGCATCACCCATACCGGGGGACCGGAAGTCCTGGAGTACGTCGAGCTGCCGACGCCCGAGCCCGGCACGGACGAGGTTCTGGTCAAGGCGCACGCGATCGGCGTCTGCATGCCCGAGACATACGTGCGCAAGGGCACCTATCGCTGGATGCCGAAGCTCCCCGCGATACCCGGCATCGAGATGAGCGGCACGGTCGTGAAGACCGGCGCTGGGGTGCGCACACTCCACGTCGGCCAGCCGGTGTTCGTCTCCGCGCGCGAGTTCGAGGAGCGCGCCGGCTGCTATGCCGAGTACGTGAAGGCGCCGGAGCACAAGATCTATCCCGTGCCCGAGGGCGTCGATCTCGACCAGGTGGCGGGGCTCGCGAACTATCAGGTCGCGTGGCATCTGTTGAACAGCGCGCTGAAGGGCTTTCAGTACGAGTCCGTTCTGGTGATGGCGGCTGCCGGCGGAGTCGGTACGGCGCTGGTGCAGCTCGCCAAGGCCGCCGGCAAACACGTCATCGGCGTGGTCAGCTCCGAGGCGCGAGGCGCTTTCGCTCGCGCGCAAGGCGCCGATGCAATCGTCGACCGAACGCAAGGCGACATCGTGCCGCAAGTCCGGCAACTGACCAGTGGGTGCGGCGTGGACCTGATCCTGACGATCGCGGGCGGCAGCGGGATGATCGCGCTGTTCGATTGTCTCGATCGCTTCGGCATGCTGATGCTCTACGGGCGCATGGGAGGACCGCCGCAAGGCGATCTCGCCGCCGCCGTCGAGAAGGCCCCCGTGCGCAGCCTCGCCTATCGATATTTCTCCATTCATACGCTGGACGATTGGCCCGAGCTGCGCGCGCGCGCCACCAACGCGCTGATTCGCATGCTGCAGGAAGGAACGATCAAGGTGCCGATCTACGACCGCATTCCCTTGGCCGAGGCCGCCCGCGCGCATCGCGTGTTCGAGTCCGGCGAGGTGACGGGCAAGCTCATCATGAAGCCGTAAAAGCGTTTCCCATTCGCTCGATAAGGCAGATCCAGACAGCTGGGAAGGGGTGCCATGCAACCGCGGCGCCCACCGCACGGGAAACCGGTGGGCGCGGTCGGGGCGTGCCCGTCAGCGGAAGCTCGGAATGACCTGCGTTGCCACCAGCTCCATCTGGCGGTAGGCATCCTGCTCGTCCTTGGCGAGGAACGCGAGGTTGATGTGCCGTACGCCGGCATCGATCCGATCCTGAATGCCCTTGATGCAGTCGGAAACGGTGCCGGTGAGGCACAACGCCTTGGCGACGTCCTCGGCGCTGCGCTGCGCCGTGGCGTATTTGCCGAGATTCTTCACCGCCACTGCCAGAGCTTCGCTGCGATCCTCCGAGATCGAGGTCGGCTGCGCGACGCCGAAGCGGAAATCGGCCAGGTCGCGTCCCGCAGCCTGGGCTTGGCTGCGGATCGTCTCGTTGCTTTCTTTCAGGCGCCGCACGCTGAAGAGGTAGGGATACCAGCCGTCGCCCAGCGTCGCGGCGCGCTTCATGGCGGCGTCGCTCCGGCCCGCGATCCAGATCGGCGGACAGGGCTTCTGCACCGGCTGCGGCAGCAGGGTCGCATCCTCGAACTGGTAGAGCTCGCCCTTGTGCGTCACGTGCTGCTCGGTCCATAGCCGGCGCAGCAGCGGCAGCATCTCGTTGGTGCGCCGCCCGCGCGTTTCCACCGGCACGTTGAGGATGTCGTATTCGATGCGCGTGCTGCGCTGGCCGCTGATGCCGATGCCGAAATCGAGCCGGCCATTGGCGATGCGGTCGACTGTGGCGACCAGCTTCGCCAGCATCACCGGATGGTAGAGGGGTGCAATGACGATTCCGCTCATGACCCGCACCTGCCGGGTTGCCGCGGCCGCGGCCGCCAGCACCGGCAGCGACAGGATGCGCGGGATCGGCGGGTTGCCGTCCTGGACATGCTCGCCGGCAACGAGACGATCGTAGCCGAGCGCTTCGGCCCGCTGTGCGAACTCCGCGATGTGATGCGGCTCGGCCTGGTTCAGCGAGCAACCGAAGGTGATCGTAGCGCTGGCCATGACGCTTTCCTCCGCCGGCATGAACACGGTGAGGAGTCTAGCATCGAACCCGCTGCCGCCTTGGCGGCGCGTCGCCACGCCCGCTGCCGCGCGGCCAGGCGATTCATCCAGAACGGGCTGATGCCGAAGACCACGCCTTGGTCCTTGCGTGCACGAGGGATCCGGTATGACGAGTCGATGCAATAATCGGCACCTCACCAAGCAAAGAACGGGAGGCGTCATGTTCTACCCGGGCAACTGGATCGACAGCTTCGCCGACAACTACCAGTATTCGAACGCAGCGCTCATCACCAAGGGCATGGCGCCGTGGAATGCCGTGGCACTGGGCGAGATCGACGAAGTGGTGCAGCGCCTGCACCGGCGCCCGCACTCCGACGACGCCTGGTGGGAAGAGTGGTGCGCCCTCGCGGCCCGGATCGAAGGCTTCGCCGACGCCGCGGCGGCTGCAGGCAGGCACGCCACGGCGGGCAACTGCTATCTGCGCGCAGCCAACTACTACTACACGGCCGAGCGCATGGTGGCTCCGGGCGAGAAGAAGCTCGACACCTATCGCAAGAGCCTGCACTGCGCGCACGAGGGCCTCGCGCGCCGTTACCCCAACGTGGAGCGGATCGACGTCCCCTACGAAGACAGGTCGCTCGCCGCTTATTTCATGAAGTCGCCGCATGCCAAGGGACGCGCGCCCACGCTGGTCTTGTTCGACGGACTCGACAACTGCAAGGAGATGAGCGTGCTCTTCGCTGGTGTCGAGCTC
>JBOIEI010000447.1:0-17471 GCA_050741055.1 Burkholderiales bacterium
CCGGAGGCGATGCGGCATTACGAGCGCGCGATCATGCTGCAAAGCCTGGATACCCACTGGCGCGAGCACCTCGCCCAGCTCGACTATCTGCGGCAAGGGATTCACCTGCGCGGCTATGCGCAGAAGAATCCCAAGCAGGAGTACAAACGCGAAGCGTTCGAGCTTTTCGCCGACATGCTGGAGCGGATCAAGAACGAGGTCACCAAGCATCTCATGACGGTGCAGGTGCGCACGCGCGAGGAAGTCGAGCAGGCCGAGCGGCTGCCCGCGGTCGAGAACGTGCAATATCAGCACGCCGATTACGCCTCCGCCGCCGCCGGTGGGGAAATGGCCGAGGGCGACGACGTGGCCGTGGCGGAAGCGGAGAAACCGCAGCCGTTCGTGCGCCGCAGCGGCAAGGTCGGGCGCAACGATCCTTGCCCGTGCGGTTCGGGCAAGAAGTACAAGCACTGCCACGGGCGGCTGAGCTAGGAGGATCGGCACCATGGCCGTCAATCTCGCCCTACCGGATGCGCGCGCATTGGCTTCGATCGAAGGCGTGACGCTCGGAGTCGCCCGCGCCAACATCCGTAAACCCGACCGCAAGGATCTTCTGATCCTCGGCTTACGAGCGGGCACGACCGTGGCCGGCGTATTCACGCGCAATCGCCTGTGCGCTGCCCCGGTCGTGGTGGCACGCGAGCATCTGGCACGCGGGCACCATGCGCGCGAGCACCCCGCGCGCGAGGCTGGCTCGATTCGCGCGCTGGTGGTCAATACCGGCTGCGCGAACGCCGGCACCGGCGCGCAGGGCATCGAGGATGCACGCACAGTCTGTGCGGCGGTCGCCGAAGCCATGGGATGCGCGCCCTCGCAGGTGTTGCCGTTTTCGACCGGCGTCATCATGGAGCGCCTGCCGGTCGATCGCATCGTCGCCGGTTTGCAAGCTTGCCGCACGGATTTGCGCGCCGACAACTGGTTGTCCGCCGCGGAAGCGATCATGACCACCGATACGCTGCCGAAAGCCGCATCGCGCAGCGTGGACATCGCGGGCACGGCCGTCAAGGTCACCGGCATCGCCAAGGGCTCGGGCATGATCCGGCCGAACATGGCGACGATGCTGGGTTTCGTTACGACCGACGCGCCGGTCTCTCAGTCCGCGCTCGATGCCGCAATCGCCCATGCCGTCGAACGCTCCTTCAATTGCATCAGTGTCGACGGCGACACCTCGACCAACGACGCGCTGATCCTGCTGGCGACAGGGACGGCGAAGCTGCCTCGCATCGAGCGTGCCGAAGGCAAGGCGTTCGAGCAGTTGCGCGCCGCGATCACCGAGGTCGCGACCGAATTGGCGCAGGCGATCGTGCGCGACGGCGAAGGCGCCACCAAGTTCGTGACGCTGCAAATCGAAGGCGGAAAGACCATCGACGAGTGCCGCCGGGTCGGCTACGCCATTGCCCACTCGCCTCTGGTCAAGACCGCCTTCTTCGCTTCCGATCCGAACCTGGGGCGCATCCTGTGTGCGATCGGTTACAGCGGCATCGACGACCTGGATGTGGATCGGCTCGATCTCTACATTGACGATGTCCACGTCGCCACCGCCGGTGCTCGCCATCCGGAATACGTCGAGGAGGAGGGCAAACGCGCCATGGCGAAGAGCGAATTCCTGGTGCGAGTCGACTTGCATCGCGGGGCGCATCGCGCGACGCTCTGGACCTGCGATCTCTCGCACGATTACGTGACCATCAACGCCGAGTACCGCACCTGACGCCCTGCGCCGGGCCGGGGATGCAAGCCCGCGCAGGCCTTCGAATGACCAAGACGAACAACGGCAACGCACACGACCTGATGACGCGGGCCGAGCGCCTCATGGAGCGCCTGGAGCTCGTTCTGCCCACGCCGCCGGCCGGGACGGATTGGAAAGCCGCGGTCGCATGGCGCTGGCGCAAGCGCGGCGTGAAAGGCTACCTGCAGCCGATCCCGCAGCCGCACCGCATTCGCCTGGAAGACCTGTGCGGGATCGATCCGCAGAAGCGCCTGGTGGAGCAGAACACGCGCCAGTTCGTGCAAGGGTTGCCGGCCAACAACGTGCTGCTCACGGGCGCGCGCGGCACCGGCAAGTCGTCGCTGGTGAAGGCGCTGCTGAACAAGTATGCGGGCAGGGGGCTGCGCCTGATCGAGGTGGAGAAGCACGATCTGGTCGATCTGGCCGACATCGTCGAGCAGGTCTGCGGCCGACCCGAGCGCTTCGTCGTCTATTGCGACGACCTGTCCTTCGAGGCCGACGACCCGGGCTACAAGGCGCTCAAGGTCGTGCTCGACGGCTCGATCGCTGCGGCGAGCGACAACGTGCTCATCTATGCGACCTCGAACCGCCGCCACCTGATGCCCGAGTACATGCACGAGAACCTGGAGTACCGGCATGTCGACGAGGAAATCCATCCCGGCGAAACGGTCGAGGAGAAGATCTCGCTCTCGGAGCGCTTCGGGCTCTGGGTGTCGTTCTATTCCTTCGACCAGGACGACTACCTCGCCATCGCCGCGCACTGGGTGCGGCACTACGCGCCCAATGCGTCCATCGACGAGGCGGTGCGCCGCGAAGCGGTGCAGTGGGCGCTCGCCCGCGGCTCTCGCAGCGGGCGCGTGGCATGGCAGTTCGCGCGCGACTATGCCGGCCGCATCGGCATGAAGAAGCGACGCTGACGAGCCTCGTCATCGCGCCCCTCATCCGTGCCCGCCTCGACGACTTCGCCGGCTACGGCCTCCGACCGCGTGCTGCAGGTGGTCGCGGCGGTGGTCGTACGCGAAGACGGACGCTTTCTCCTCGCGCAGCGCCCGGCAGGCAAGGTCTACGCGGGCTATTGGGAGTTTCCCGGCGGTAAGGTCGAGCCCGGCGAGGTGCTTGCGGCCGCGCTTGCGCGCGAGCTCCATGAAGAGCTCGGCATCGAGGTGGAACGGGCGTATCCCTGGATCACCCGGCATTACGTCTACGCGCACGCAACCGTCGATCTCAACTTCTTTCGCGTGCTCGAATTCCGCGGCGAGCCGCATGGGCGGGAGAAGCAGGCGCTGGCATGGCAGTCGATCGAGCGCATCGACGTTGCTCCGATCCTTCCGGCCAATGGACCGATCCTCGCGGCATTGCGTTTGCCGAGCGTGTATGCGATCACCGATGCCGCCGGACGCGGCGCGGATCGCGCGCTGCACGATCTCGACGCGGCGCTGGCACGGGGGCTGCGCCTGATCCAGGTGCGCGAGCCGCAGTTGAGCCGCTGCGATCTGCGTCGATTTGCGGCCGCGGTGGTCGAGCGTGCGCACGCAGCCGGCGCACGCGTTCTAATCAACGCCGACGTGTCGCTTGCGCAGGAATGCTCGGCCGACGGCGTGCATCTGAAGTCGGCGCAGCTGCGCGCGCTGCGCGAACGGCCCTCGGCTGCGCTGATCGCTGCCTCATGCCACGACGCGGAAGAGCTCGAGCTTGCGTGCGCCCTGGGCGCAGATTTCGTGGTGCTCGGGCCGGTGGCGCCAACCTTGACCCATCCCGGCACCGAGGTGCTCGGCTGGGATCGATTCGCGCAGCTCGTACGCGGCTATGCCTTGCCGGCATTCGCGCTGGGCGGCATGCGCCCGGACGACATGCAAACGGCATGGCACGGCGGCGCGCACGGCATCGCGATGCAGCGTGCCGCCTGGGGGAGCTGATCAAACGCCCGAGCGTTCGTTCGGGTCAACGTCGTTGCGCGTTTCGTCCGGCACCCGGTATTGCTCGGTAGCCCACTGGCCGAGATCGATCAGCTTGCAGCGCGCACAGCAGAAGGGGCGGAAACGGCTCTCCGGCCCCCACTGGACCGGAGAGCCGCAGGTTGGACAGGAGACGACGCGCTTGCCGGGCTCGGCCATCGGACTAAAAGCGATCAACAAAACGGGCGCATTGTACCCGCATCGGCCGTCGCGTTGCCTGCGAGGCGAGCTGCCCGGCTTGCGAGCGCGCAATGCAGGAACCGCTTTGGGCCTGGCGATGCCTGGTAGCGGCGGGTATGCAGTTCTCCCGCAGCATCGGACATGCTTTCGATCGCAGGCGCAGCCCGCGCCGGGTCAAGATACGATGCGTTGAGCCCGGGGGTTCTGCGGCGCACTGGCCGCGTCCTGCTCGTCCGACGGAATCGGGGAAACAGGCTGGGCGCGCTCGAGCCCGGTCGCCTGCAGCACTTCCCGCTCGTCCAGCGACTCGCGCGCGAGCAGCGCCTGCGCCAGCGCGTCGAGCCCGTCACGATGCGCGTTCAGCAGCCGCTTGGCTTCGGCGTGGCTCTCGGCGATGATTCTCGCCACCTCGGCGTCGATCGCCTTCGCCGTGTGCTCGCTGAAGGGCTTCGTGCCCGTGAAGGCGCCCTGGCCGCCCAGATAGGGATTGTCGCGTGGCGCGAGCTGGATCAGCCCCAGGTCGCTCATGCCCCAGCGCGTGACCATGCGCCGTGCGAGCGAGGTCGCCTGCTCGATGTCGTTCTCCGCGCCGGTGGTACGGTCGCCGAAAACGATTTCCTCGGCTGCGCGCCCCCCGAGCATGCCGACAATTCTTCCGCGCAGATAGGATTCCGGATAGTTGTAGCGGTCACTCTCTGGCCGCTGGTAGGTAACGCCGAGCGCCTGCCCGCGCGGCACGATCGTCACGCGGCTGACGGGGTCGGCGCCCGGCACCACCAGGCCCAGGATGGCGTGTCCGCCTTCGTGGTATGCGATGCGTTTGCGATCATCCTCGCTCAGCAGGATCGGACGCGCGGGACCGAGCACGATCTTTTCCAGCGCATCGGCGAAATCCTTCTGCCGCACGCGATTCTCGCCGCGCCGCGCCGCCAGCAGTGCCGCCTCGTTGACGAGGTTCTTCAAATCGGCGCCCGAGAATCCAGGCGTCGATGCGGCGATTTCCTCCGGGTGGGCGTCGTCGGCGAGCGGAATCTTGCGCGTGTGTACCGCGAGGATGGCTTCACGCCCGCGCTTGTCGGGCAGGTTGACGATGACGCGCCGGTCGAAGCGGCCCGGCCGCAGCAGCGCTTTGTCGAGCACGTCGGGCTGGTTGGTGGCGGCGAGCACGATCACGCCTTCGCGGCTGGAAAAGCCGTCCATCTCGGTGAGGATCTGGTTCAGCGTCTGCTCCTGCTCGCTCGAACCGCCGATGGCGACCTGCCCGCGCGCGCGCCCGATGGCGTCGAGCTCGTCGATGAAGATGATCGCCGGCGCGCTCGCGCGGGCTTCCTTGAACAGATCGCGCACCCGCGCCGCGCCCACGCCCACGATCATCTCCACGAACTCGGCTGCGCTCATCGAGAAGAACGGCACGCCGGCCTCCCCCGCTACCGCGCGCGCAAGCAAGGTCTTGCCCGTACCGGGCGCGCCGACCAGCAGCACGCCCTTGGGCGCCGTACCGCCCAGGCGCGTGTACTTCTCGGGCGCCTTCAGAAAGTCGACGATCTCCACCAGCTCGTTCTCGGCCTCGTCGATCCCGGCCACGTCGTCGAACGTCACCTTGGTTTCGCTTTCCTTGTCGAAGCGGCGCGCCTTGCTCTTGCCGATACCCATGAGCGCGCCGCCCATGCCGCCGCCCTGCTGCGCGGCACGGCGGAACAGCCAGATGTAGAACCCGATGAACAGCAGCGCCGGGCCGAATCCGAACAGCAGCGTCAGCAACGGACTGCCATCCTCGGAGATCGGCGTGGCACTGATCTCGACGCCGTGGTCGATGAGAAAGCGCTCCAGCCCCGGGTCGACGAAGGCCGGCAGGGTCGTCTCGAAGTTGCTCACCTTCCTAGGCTCGGTGGTGGCGGTGCGCTGGCCGAAAATCCGGTCGAGCCAGCTGGAACCTTGCGGGTTCTGCTGGGTGCCCGGGGATGAACGGGGCTGCGATTGCTTCGCACCGGGCGGCGGATACTCGATCGGCGTAGAGAATTTGCCGGAGATCTCTTCGCCCTGGCTGTAGATTGCCGCCACGTTGCGCGCGCCCACTTGCTCCTTGAAGAGCGTGTATGGCACGACAGCGGGCGCCTCCGCGGCCGGCACCAGCCAGCGCGACAACATGAAGTTGAGCAGCACGAGCGCGGCGAACCACCACCACATCCGCCCCGGCAGCATGGGCAGCCGAGCGCTTGGCGTCGGTGCGCCGCCGGCGCCGGGCTGGCGTGGCGTCGCGTTCTTGCCGCCTTGCCCGCTTTGTCGTGCCGTGACTCTCATGGTGTCGTTCCCGGTTTCGCCTCGACCCAGGTTCGCCTTCGCGCGGGGCGTCTCTCGCCCGCGCAAGCCGTTGAGGTGCGACGGAATTTCGGGCGGGGCGCGAAAGCTACGCGCGCTCGGCGCTGGGTGGAAACGCCACCGCAGTCAGCACGAACCGAACCCGTCGGCGGGGCATTCGCGGCGGCAAGGCCGCGGCAGCGGGCTGTTATGAGCCGCTCTCCAGCCGCGCACGCGCGGCCTTGGTTTTGCACGCCAGAGCTCGGGGATACGACGCTTGCGCGCCATGGTTCGGGGATGGGCGCCTGCTAGAGACTACAGAAGGTCAGCTCGAACGGAACGTCGAAATCGGCCGTGCGTGGCCGTTCCCTGCCCGGGCCGGACAGGGTCATGAAGCGGATGTTGAGCGCGTACTTGTTCGCGCTGATCTCGGGCACGCAGGCATATTCGCGCTTCAGCCGTACGCGCAGCATTTGGGCCATGCGTCCGGCCATCATTTGCTGGAATACGCCTTGGGTCGCCATCTGCGCGCTCGACTTGCCGCTTTCGCGCAGCAGCCGCAGCACGATGGTGATCGCGTCGTGAATGGGGCGAAACGGCGCCAGCCACGTTTCCAGGTCGTGACGGCGTTGTTCGGTGTCCTGATTGAGCCAGTAATGATACGAGGGGAGGTCGAATTCGCACACGCCGCCCGGAATGCCGGTGCGCTGCTTGATGCTCATCAGCCACTCGTTGTCGCGCAGGTCCTGGCCGAACTTGCCCGACATCTGGAACAGGCGGGTGGAGGTCTGGTCGATCTCGCGTATCACCTGATCGAGGATGTCGAGCGAGATCGCCGGGTTGTCGCGCAGGCTCTCCAGGCTCTGGCGCTGGCGCTCGAGCTCCTGCAGCAAGTCCGACTTGAGATCGGCCCGGCCGGCGACCTCCAGGATGTCGAACAGCAAAACGAGTGCGACGTGGTTCTCGACCGACTCGGACTTCGCCGTGAAATACCACGCTTTGCGGTACAGGTCTTCCAGGCGCAACAGGGTCCGTACCCGCTCGCTCAGCGGGTATTCATAGCCGATCAGATTCGCGTTGGCTGGCGTCGGCACACTCCCGTCCCGGGTGACATCGCCTTGGTCTCGCCACTCGGCCGCTACAGCAAGCGTCCGAGCGGCAGGCTAAGTATGGTTCAATGCCTGCAAAAAATAAAGCTTCAGGGGCGTGCTTGCGGGGCTTTGGCGCCGAGCTGCGACTTGTCCGTGGCCCATTGCAGGTAACGCATGTGCAATCGCCCCACCGCCGCCGTGAGCTCGTCGAGCCCTGCATCGTTCACCACCACGTCGTCGGCGAGCGCCAGCCGCGCCGAGCGCGGCGCTTGCGCTTGCACGATGCGTTCCACTTGTTCGCGCGCAAGACCGCTGCGTCGCATGGTGCGCTCGATCTGTATCGCTTCGGGACAATCGACCACCAGCACCCGATCGGCGATATCGCGATAGGCGTTGGATTCCACCAACAACGGAACCACCAGCACCACGTAGGGCGCCCTCGCAGCCTCGACTTGGCGGAAGGCTTCGAGCCGGATCATGGGATGCAGGATCGATTCGAGGCTGCGTTTCGCCTCGGGGTCGCCGAATACGAGCGCGCGCATCCGGTCGCGATCGAGGCCGCCGTCCGCCGCCGCAATATCCGCACCGAACCGGGCGACCAGCGCGGGCATCGCCGCGCCGCCGGGCGCGGTCAGGCTGCGAGAGATCACGTCGGTATCCACGACTGCGGCGCCGCGCGCCTGCAACAGGTCGGACACCGCGGTCTTGCCCGAGCCGATCCCTCCGGTGATGACGACGACATAACTCATGTTGCGCTCAGAACAGGTCGAGATAGCGCTCGGTGATCGTACGGCCCCAGAACAGCGCGATCAAGCCGGCAACGACCAGGTACGGGCCGAACGGAATCGGCGTGTCGCGCCCCTGCCGGCGCAGGAACATGAGAACGACGCCGATGAGCGTGCCTACCAGCGACGACAACAGAATGACTACGGGTAGCGCCTTCCATCCGAGCCAGGCGCCGATCGCCGCCAGCAGCTTGAAGTCGCCGTACCCCATGCCCTCCTTGCCGGTGGCGAGCTTGAACAGCCAGAACACCGACCACAACGCGCAGTAGCCGGCCACGGCACCGATCACGGCATCGGCCAGCGTCACCTCGGGCAACAGGTGCAGCAATTGTGCCAGCAACCCGGCCCATACCAGCGGCAGGGTGATGTTGTCGGGCAGGAAGAAGGTATCGAGATCGATGAACGCCAGCGCGATCATCGACCAGGCGAACAGCAGTGCGGCAGCGGCGGTCCAGCCGGGACCGAAATGCCAGCCCACGTAGGCACTGAGCGCGCCGCTCAGCAACTCCACTGCCGGATAGCGTGCCGGGATGCGCATTCCGCACGCCGAGCACTTGCCGCGCAAAGCGAGATAACTCAGCACCGGCACGTTCTCGAGTGCTCGGATGCGGTGATTGCAGCCGGGACAGGCCGATGCCGGCACGATCAGGTTGTAACGCGGCGTCGCGTTCGGCCTTTCGCCCTCGAGCTCGGCGCACTCTCGCTGCCACTGCCGTTCGAGCATCTTCGGCAGGCGATGGATCACCACGTTGAGAAAGCTGCCGACGACGAGCCCGACGATCGCGCATAGCGCAACGAACGCAACCGGCCGCGCCAGCAGTTCGACGAGGGCATCCATTCAATCAGCTCGGTCGTCGGCTCGGCGATTCAGCCGCCGCGGCGAAGCAAACCCGCCCCACGCGGCAGTGTCCCGGGCAGCAGTCGGCGGCGTCGTGCAGCAAGACGACCGGAGGTTCGTGCGCGACAAGCGGGGTTAGCCCGGGCTAGACAACCTGGCCGAGCTTGAAGATCGGCAGATACATGGCCACCACCATGCCGCCGATCAGCGTGCCGAGCACCACCATGATGATCGGCTCCATCAGGCTTTGCAGCGCTTCGACCGCGTCGTCGACTTCGGCTTCGTAGAAGTCCGCGACCTTGGACAGCATCGCGTCGAGCGAGCCCGCTTCCTCGCCAATCGACACCATCTGCACGACCATGTTCGGAAACACGTCCGCGTTCTGCATGGCGACGGTGAGGCTCGTGCCGGTCGAGATCTCGGTCTGGATCTTCTTGGTCGCGGCGAAGTATTCGTAGTTGCCGGCCGCACCGGCCACCGAATCGAGCGCCTCCACCAACGGCACCCCGGCTGCGAACATGGTCGCCAGCGTACGCGTCCAGCGCGCGATCGCGCTCTTGCGAATCAGTTCGCCGAAGATGGGGATGCGCAGGAACAGCCGGTCCATGACGATCTGCATCTTGGTGGATCGTCGCCAGGTCCAGAAGAAGGCCCAGATGGCGCCGCCGATGCCGGCCGCCATGACGAACCAGTATTCGACGAAGAAGTCCGAGATGGCGATCACGATCAGCGTCGGCGCCGGCAGATCGGCGCCGAAGCTAGAGAACACGTTCTTGAACGCCGGAATCACGAAGATCATGATGACCGCGGTGATGACGATGGCCACCACGATGACCGCGATCGGATAGAACAGCGCCGATTTGATCTTGTTCTTGATGGCGAGGATCTTTTCCTTGTAGGTCGCAAGCCGGTCGAGCACGGTGTCGAGAATACCGGCCTGCTCGCCCGCACCCACCAGGTTCACGTACAGGGCGTCGAAGTGCAGCGGGTGCTTGGAGAATGCCTGCTTCAAGCTGGAGCCGGTCTCGACCTCGGTCTTCACGTCGATCAGCAGGCGCTGCACCGCCGGATTGGAGTGCCCCTTGGCGACGATATCGAACGCTTGCAGCAGCGGCACGCCGGACTTCATCATGGTCGCGAGCTGGCGCGTGAAGAAGGTGATGTCCTTGTCGGAGACCGAGCCGCCGCGCCGGATCGATTGCTTGCGCACCCGCACCACCTTGATGCCCTGGCGGCGCAGCGTTGCGGTGACCTGAGCTTGCCCACCGGCGCGCATTTCGCCGCGCACGGTTTTGCCGGCCTTGTCCTGGCCGACCCAGGAGAACGTCGCCTCCCGCACATCTTTTCGTGGTGCCGCGGCCGTTGCCGTTGCCATAGACGCTCCCCGCTCTGCCTGGCCTTCTGCCCAATCAATGATGCCCTGCACACAGCCGCCTTGTAAAGCGAAGAAGTCAGACCTTAGCTTCGCTATTCAAGAGCTCATTTTCCTTGCGTCGCGGATAGATACGGACGGCTTTTACGACTTTTTCCTGGGTCTGGACAATTTCCAGCGGATAGCCGTCGATCAGCACCGTCGTACCGGGCTCGGGAATGTCCTGCAACGCCTCGAGAATGAGTCCGTTCAAGGTCTTCGGTCCATCCAGCGGCAGGGTGAGACTCAACTTTCGGTTCAACTCGCGCAGCGGCACGCTCGCCTCGACCAGCGTGCTGCCGTCCGGCTGGCGATGGATGAGCCCGCTTACCAGCGGCGAATGGGTGGTGAACTCGCCGATGATCTCCTCCAGGATGTCATCGATGGTAACGAGACCCATCAACTCGCCGTACTCGTCCACCACCAGGCCCAGCCGGTCGTGGTTTTCCTGGAATTGCTGCAATTGCGTCAACAGCGGCGTTCCGGCAGGGATGAAGTAGGGCTCGCGCAGCACCGATTCGAAATCCTCGACGTGCAGCTGGTCGAACCTCTTGCCCAGGTTCAGGACCGAGCGCACGTGCAATATCCCGGCAACCTCGTCCAGTTGACCGCGGTAGGCGGGCAGCCGGGTGTGATAGCAGGTCGCGATCTGGCGCTGGATAGCGGCCAACGGGTCGGCGAGATCGATCGCTTCGATATGGCTGCGCGGGGTCATGACGTCGTCGACGGTTATCGACTCCAGCTCGAACAAGTTGAGCAGAATGCTCTTGTGCTTGTTCGGAATGTAGCGGCTGGATTCCAGCACCAGGGTACGCAGCTCTTCCAGGGTCAGTTTGCTTTCCGCCTCGGACGGGCGTTCCGGCAGCCTGGCGAGCCTGAGCAGCCCGCGCACGAAGAAATTGGTGAAGCCGACGAACGGATACGCCAGCCTGAGCAAGGGTGCCAGGACGAACGAGGCCGGCAGCGCAATCCGCTCCGGATAGGTTGCGCCAACGACCTTGGGCGTAATCTCGCTGAATACCAGGATCAGGAACGTTATGGCCGCGGTGCCGAGTGCCAGGGCAAGCTTGTTCTCGCCGAACAGGTGCACGGTCACGATCGTGGCGAGCATGGCCGCGGCGGCGTTGACCAGGTTGTTGAAGAGCAGGATCACCCCCAACAACCGGTCGGTGCGATTGAGAAGGTCCTGTGTGAGCTTGGCGCCGGGTCGGCCGGTCTCCACCAGGTGCTTCAGCCGATAGCGATTGAGCGCCATCATGCTGGTCTCGGCGATGGAGAAGGAGCCTGAAACGATGAGCAGCACGATCAGCGCGATGACGATCGTGCCTAGAGGGAAAGGGTCCAAACGGGTTAGTGCTGTCGGGGGACCGAAGGCAGTATGGCGGCCAGGCCCGGCCAGCGTCAAGCCGTGCGCTGCAGCACGACTTCCAGCACGAAGCGGCTGCCGAAGTAGGCCAGAATCAACGTCAGGAACCCCGCGAGCGTCCAGCGCATGGCGACACGTCCGCGCCAGCCGTACCGCCGCCGGCCCCACAGCAGCGCGCCGAAAAGCGCCCACGAAATCACGCCGAACACGGTCTTGTGATTGGGACTCAGGGGCTTACCGAACACTTCCTCGGAGAAAACGATGCCCGAGGCAAGGCTCAGGGTGAGCAGCACGAAGCCGGCGCCGATCAATTGAAACAGGATGTGCTCCATCGTGAGCAGCGGCGGCAGGCGCGTCAGCGCGGATCGGAGCTGGCCGCCATGCAGGCGCTTTTCCAGCACCGCCATCAGCAGCACGTGGAGCGAGGCGATGGTGAAAAAGCCGTAGGCCAGCATGGAAATGAGCAGGTGCGCCTTGAAGGCCAGCAACTGCGTGTTGGGTAGTGCCCGTGCGCCCGGCGCAGCCAGCGGCAACAGACAGCCGATGGCGGCGATGGGCATCACCAACGCCTGCAGGCCCTCCACGCGGTAGACGAAACTGCCGAGCCAGTAGATCAGAACCGATAGCCACACGATGAGCGAGGCGGCATTGCCTAGGCCGAGCCGGACTTCGGGACCCGCCAGGGTCGATTGGTAGAGCAGCACGGCATGCAGCGCGAGCGGCACAAGCACCGCGATCTGCTCCCAAGGACCCGGCCTCAAGGACTTCTCGGCAGCAGCCGGGATGGGACTCGCCCAACGCGTGCGCCAGAAGTAAGCCGCCAGCGCGGCGTAAACGAGCGCCGTCGCAAGGTAGGCTAAAATCGACGGCGTCATCCTTCGCTTCGCGTCGTTTCCGGGGCGGGGTCCATTCGAATCTCGAGTCGCTGCGCTGTGTTGCCATATCTGCCTGGCGACGCGCGCAGAGCAAGGCATTATACGGCTCGTCCTTTCTTGATCGTTCCGCGACCATGTTCGATGCATTGACCAGCCGGCTCACCGGCGTTCTCAAGACCTTGCGCGGCGAGGCTCGCCTCACCGAGTCCAATGTGCAGGAGGCCATGCGCGAAGTGCGCATGGCGCTGCTCGAAGCCGACGTGGCGCTGCCGGTGGTGCGCGACTTCATTGCGCGGGTGCGCGCGAAGGCGCTCGGACAGGATGTGCTGACCAGCTTGACGCCGGGGCAGGCGGTGGTCGGTATCGTCCACCGCGAGCTGGTCGAGCTGATGGGCGCAGAGAGCGCGGGGCTCGATCTCGCGGTCAAGCCGCCGGCGATCATCCTCATGGCCGGCCTGCAAGGGTCGGGCAAGACCACGTCGAGCGGAAAGCTCGCCAAGCTCCTCAAGGAGCAGGTGCGCAAGAAGGTGCTGCTGGCCAGCGCGGACGTGTACCGCCCGGCGGCGATCGAGCAGTTGCGCACCCTGGCGCAGCAGGTGGAGGTCGATTTCTACGAAGCCCCCGAGGGCCAAGCGCCGGTCGAGATCGCACGCGGCGCGGCTGCCTTCGCACGCACGCATTTTCACGACATCGTGATCGTCGATACGGCCGGACGGCTCACCATCGACCAGGAGATGATGGACGAGATTCGCGCGCTCCATGCCGCGCTCGATCCGGCCGAGACCCTGTTCGTGGTGGACTCGATGCAGGGGCAGGACGCGGTCAATACCGCCAAGGCGTTCGCCGAGGCCTTGCCGCTGACCGGGATCGTGCTCACCAAGCTCGACGGCGACGCGCGCGGCGGGGCGGCGCTGTCGGTGCGCAATATCACCGGCAAGCCGATCAAGTTCGCCGGCGTGGGCGAGAAGCTGAACGGTTTGGAGGCATTTCACCCAGACCGCATGGCCTCGCGCATTCTGGGCATGGGCGACGTGCTTTCGCTGGTGGAGGAAGCCCAGCGCACCGTCGATCGGGCCGATGCCGAGAAGCTGGCGCAGAAGGTCAAGACCGGCAAGGGCTTCGACCTGGAAGACTTCAAAGCGCAAATCGGGCAGATGCGCAAGATGGGCGGCGTGAGCTCGCTCATGGACAAGCTGCCGGCGCAGTTCGCGCAGGCTGCGCAGGGCGCGCAAATGGACGAAAAGACCATGCGGCGCATCGAGGGCATCATCAATTCGATGACGCCGCAGGAGCGCGCCAAGCCGGAGCTGATCAAGGCCTCGCGCAAGCGGCGCATCGCGGCCGGCGCCGGGGCGAGCGTGCAGGAAGTCAACCGCCTGCTCAATCAGTTCGAGCAGGCGCAGAAGCTCATGAAGATGATGGCCAAGGGCGGTATGGCGAAGATGATGCGCAATTTTCGCGGCATGCTGCCCGGCATGCGCTGAGCAGCACCACGCCGATCGCCGGTCGACTCCGACGCACAGGCGTTTGCGTTTGCCCGCACGTGCCGGTGGTGCCGACAGGCGCGGGCCCGGCGGCTGCGCAGGTGCGATCCGGCTCTCCGCTTGCCCCCTGCGTGGCTCGCCACGCCATCACGAAGAGCGCACCGGCAAAGCCGTTAATCGAGCCCGAAACCTTGCCGGCGCACGAAGCCGCCGAAGTTCGCGCGCTCTTCCACCGCATATTGCCGCGCCTTGTCCGCCGACCAGCCGTAGAACTGCGCCTTACCGAAGCGCTGCGGATCGCGCTGCCGGGCGTACGGCTGCACCTCGTGGCGGCGCGCATCGTACTGCGCGATCTGCTCCTGCAAGTGCGCCTCGTCGTAGCGATCGGTATGCAGCGTGACCGACAGCGGCAGCCGCGGGGTGATGCGATTGCCGCGCGCCGGGTAGCCCACGCACAAGCCGGCGAAGGGGAAGACCCACTGCGGCAGCCCAAGCACCTCGGAAATCTTGTCGGCGTGGTTGCGCACGTGGCTCACCGGGCAGCAACCCAGCCCGGCGGCTTCGGCCGCCTGGATGAATGCGGACATGATCACCGCCGCGTCGCAGGCGGCATTGAAGAACTGGTCCAGATGATCGTTCGGGAAGGGCGTGCCGTGCCATTGCGACATCAGGCGCAGCCGCCGGTTGTTGCCGCAGAAGACGAGAAACACCGGCGCATCCATGATCCAGTCCATGTCGTCGATGGTCGCGACAATGGCCTCGCGCTTGGCCGAATCGGCGACATGGACGATGTCGGTCTGCTGCAGGTCGCTTTTCGAGGGCGCCGATAGCGCAGCGGCGCAGAGCAGGCGCAACAATTCAGGGGTCACTGCCCGCTCGGTCCACTTGCGATGCGTGCAGTGCTCCAGCATGCGCGCGATCTCGCCCACTCCCGTTATGCCGGACGTGTCGGCGCCCACTTCAATGCGCTCGCCGAAGCGCTTTTCGACTGCTGCGGCGATCCTTCCCATCCATTCATTGCTGCGGCTCATGCAGTGCCTTCCTTCGTTGTCGGATCATCCATCGTCGTCGAGCTCGACCACTTGCTTGCCGAGCTTATCGCCTCGGAGCATAGCGATGAAGGCCTTGGGCGCGCTCGGCAGGCCGTGTGCAACGGTCTCGTGATAACGCAATGTCCCTTCGCGCACCCAGCCGGTGAGCTCCGCGGTTGCCCTGGGCCAAAGGTCCATGTGATCGGAAACGATGTAGCCGCGCAGCAGCACGCGGTTCACCAGCAGCGAACGCAGATTGCGCACCCCGTACGGCTCGGTCAGGTTGTACTGCGAGACCTGGCCGCAGAGCGCGATGCGCGCGAACGGGTTGAGCAATTCGAGCACGGCATCGAGGATCGAACCACCGACATTTTCGAAATAAACATCGATGCCCTTGGCCGCAGCGGCCCTCAAGCGTCCGGACAGATCCGGCTCTCGATAGTCGACGCAGGCATCGAACCCCAGTTCCTTCTCGACCTGGCGGCATTTCTGCGCGCCGCCCGCGATGCCGATGCTCGAGCAGCCGCGGATGCGGCCGATCTGCCCGGCGACGCTCCCCACCGCCCCGGAGGCCGCGGACACCACCAGCGTCTGTCCGGGCGAACCAGGGCCGATGAGCTCGAGCCCCACCCAGGCCGTGATGCCCGGCATCCCGAGCACGCCGAGGTACGCAGACAGGGGCGCGACCGGGTTTTCGATCCGACGCAGACGCGACGCCGGCGCGACGCCGTAAAGCTGCCAGCCGAGCGGCCCCGTGACTGTGTCTCCTGCGGCCAGCAGCGGCGAGCGCGAAGCCACCACCTCGCCGATCGTGCCGCCCACCATCACCTCGCCCACGCCGACGCTGGGCGCGTAGGACGGCGCGTCGCTCATTCGCATGCGCATGTACGGGTCGAGCGAGAGATACCGGTTGCGCACGACCGCTTCTCCTTCCTGCGGTTCGGGCGTCTCGCTCTCGACCAGGCGGAAGTCGCTCTCCTGGACCCAGCCGTGGGGCCGGTGCGCAAGCACGATCTGACGGTTCTTCATGGCGTTCGCTCCGCAAAAGACGCTCGCGTGCCAAAGCGGCTCGCGTGCCAAAGGGGCTCGCGGGGGGCTCGCGTGCAAAGGGGTCGCGGCTCGCTCCGATCCGGACCAGGGTGGCCGCTTCGGCTGGCGCCGTCAAGCGATCGCGGTTGGCCGGCGCGGGAAAGTCCGCTAGAATCACGCCCTTTCTTTTCTGGCAGGGCGAGAACGCTCATGGTGGTGATTCGTCTGGCTCGCGGCGGGGCCAAGAAGCGGCCGTTCTACAACGTGGTGGTCGCCGATTCGCGCCGGGCGCGTGACGGCCGTTATGTCGAGCGCATCGGCTATTACAACCCGATGGCCGCTCAGAGCGAAGAGAAGCTTCGCATCGCGCTGGATCGCGTGGCTTATTGGCAGGGGCATGGCGCGCAACTCAGCGACACCGTGCGTCGGCTGGTGCGCCAGGCCGGTGAGTCGAAGCAGGCAGCCTGACACCTACGTGATCATGGGGCGCATCGTCGCCCCGTTCGGCGTACGTGGCTGGATCAAGGTGCGGCCACAGACCGAAAGCGTGGAAGGTCTGCTGGTCTATCGAACATGGTGGCTCGCGGCGCAGGGCGAATGGCAGCCGCATCGGGTGCTGGAAGGCCGGGTTCACGGCACGGACCTGATAGCCCGTCTGGAAGGCGTCGAGGATCGCGACCGGGCGGCGCAACTGCGGGGCGCGCGCGTCGCAGTGCCACGTTCGGAGCTGCCGCCTGCGCCCGAGGGCGAGTACTACTGGTCCGACCTGATCGGACTGAGCGTACTGAACCGCGAGGGTGTGCAATTGGGTCGGGTGGCCGAAATTTTCGCGACCGGCGCGAACGATGTGCTGGTGGTGCGCGGCGAGCGGGAACGGTTGATCCCGTTCATCGAAGCGGTGGTCGTCAAGGTGGACATCGAAGCTTCTCTGCTGACGTTGGACTGGGACGCGGACTACTGATGCCCGGAGATGCCCATGTTCCAGTTCGACATCGTCACCTTGTTTCCGGCCATGCTGGAGGCGTTGACCGCGTGGGGGATCACCGGGCGGGCGCGCGATAGGCGCTGCTACGAAGTCGTGGCATGGAATCCGCGGGATTTCACGACGGATGCCTACCGGACAGTGGACGATCGGCCCTACGGCGGCGGGCCCGGCATGGTGATGCGGGCCGAACCGCTGGAGAAAGCCATTGCGGCCGCGCGCCAGCGGCAGGCGAGCAGTGGTGTGGCAGCCAACCGCGTGGTCTACCTCTCGCCGCAGGGCCGGTTGCTGGATCACGCACTGGTGCGCGAGCTGGCAGCGCTCGATGGGCTGGTGCTGTTGGCGGGGCGCTACGAAGGCGTGGACGAGCGGCTGTTGCAG
>JBOIEI010000448.1:0-1737 GCA_050741055.1 Burkholderiales bacterium
TCGTCGCCGTACTCGCCGAAGCCGATGCCGGGCGAGACCGCGACTTTCGCATCGGCCATGAGCTTCTTGCTGAACTCGAGCGAGCCGAGCTTGCGATAAGCCTGCGGAATCTTCGCCCAGACGTACATCGAGGCTTTCGGCACTTCGACCTCCCAGCCGACCGCCTTCAGTCCCTGGCAGGTGACGTCGCGACGCTTCTGATAGATCTGGCGCACTTCTTCCACGCAATCCTGCGGGCCCTCGAGCGCGATGATCGAGGCAATCTGGATCGGCGCGAACATGCCGTAATCGTGGTAGCTCTTCATGCGCCCGAGCGCGGTCACCAGCTCGCGATTGCCGACCATGAAGCCCACGCGCCAGCCCGCCATGCTGTAGGACTTGGACAAGGTGAAGAACTCGACCGCGATATCGAGTGCGCCGGGCACCTGCATGATCGAGGGCGCCTTGTAGCCGTCGAAGACGATGTCGGCGTAGGCGATGTCGTGCACGACATAGACGTGGTGCTCGCGCGCCATCTTCACCAGCTTCTCGAAGAAGCCGAGATCCACGCACTGCGTGGTGGGATTGCTGGGAAAGTTGACGATGAGCATCTTCGGCTTCGGATACGAGCCGCGGATCGCCTTGTCGAATTCCTCGAAAAAATCCGACCCCGGCACCATCGGCACATGGCGGATGTCGGCGCCCGCGATGACCGGCCCGTAGATGTGGATCGGATAGCTCGGATTGGGCACGAGCACGATGTCCCCGGTATCGAGCGTCGCGAGCGCCAGATGCGCCAGACCTTCCTTGGAGCCGATGGTAACGATCGCCTCGCTGTCGGGGTCGAGGTCGACATCGTAGCGGGTCTTGTACCAGTTGCAGATGGCGCGGCGCAGGCGGGGAATGCCCTTGGAGACCGAATACCGGTGCGTGTCGGGCCGCTGCACCGCCTCGATCAGCTTCTCGACGATATGGCTCGGCGTCGGCTGATCCGGGTTGCCCATCGAGAGATCGACGACGTCCTCGCCGCGCCTGCGGGCGTTCATTTTGAGCTCCCCCGTCACGTTGAAGACGTAAGGCGGCAAGCGCTTGATGCGGGAGAACTCTTCCATCGGGAACCCGGACGGCCCGGAGAGGCCGAAAGGCTATAATTCTAGCCGCGCCGCAGACTCGTGGGCAACGCAAACACCTCCCGATCGTGAAGCTCCATCTCGCCCGCGGCGAAGGCCGCAACCAGATCACCAGCGCGGGCAGCGGCTACGTGAGCGTCAACGGCACGCGCTACCAGACGAGCGTCGTCGTCACGCCCGATAGCATTTCCGACTGGCCGGTTGCCGAACCGTCGGCGCTGAACGCGGCCGACATCGGCTCGCTGCTCGAACACACACCGGAAATCGCCCTGATCGGCACGGGCGCGCGCTTGCAGTTTCCGCCAGCCGCGGTACTGCGCCCGCTGATCGATGCCGGCATCGGCTACGAGGTGATGGATACCGCAGCAGCCTGCCGCACGTACGCAATCCTCATGGCCGAAGGCAGGCGGGTGGTCGCAGCGCTGATCGTCGCCTGAGTAAGGTATCGGGGCGAGGCGATTTTGCTATGATGCTGTCGACGTGGCAGGTGTGTTGAACCGGCCGAGCTGGAATCCTGGAATCGGCTGGCCGATCGCAGCGTAGCACGGGTTTTGGGGCGCCCAGACCGGGAATTGGGCGGCGGGATGGGGCATGATTCGCGATCGTATCGGCGCAAGTCGTGGCATCC
>JBOIEI010000449.1:0-4176 GCA_050741055.1 Burkholderiales bacterium
GCTGTTCCTGGACGAGATCGGCGAGATGCCGATCGACCTGCAGGTGAAGCTGCTGCGCGTGCTCGAGACGCGCATGTTCCAGCGCATCGGCGGCACGGAATCGATCGAGATCGACGTGCGCATCATCGCCGCCACCAACCGGGACCCTTACGAGGCCGTCGCACAGGGCAAGCTGCGCGAGGACTTGCTGTATCGGCTCAACGTCTTTCGCATCGACGTGCCGCCGCTGAGCGAACGGCGCGACGACGTGGAGCTGCTCGGGCAGAACTTCCTCGGCGAGCTCAACACTCTGGAGAAAGCCTCGAAACGGTTCACGCCGGGTGCGATCGAGGCCCTGACCGCCTATCATTGGCCTGGAAACGTGCGCCAACTGCGCAATGCCGTTCAGCGCGCCTTCATCATGGCCGAGGGTAACGAGATCGACGAGGACTGCCTGTCGTTCGATGCCGTCTCGTCCGCCGCCGCCGCTCCCGCCGATGGCGCGAGCGTCACCGTGCGTGTCGGCACCTCGATCGCGGAGATGGAACGAAAGCTCATCTTCGCCACGCTGGACTACTGCGGCGGCCGCCGCGAGCAGGCGGCCGAGCTGCTCGGCGTGAGCCCCAAGACGCTCTACAACCGACTGCGCGAGTACGAGCGTGAGCGCGGTGGTGGTTGACCCGGTTTGATCCGCTGCCGGCCTTGCGCCGACTGCGGGCACGTGCCGTGCGCCCTCCTGACTGAGACCCTGTCACCAGGAGGCAAGTATGAAGAAGCAGGTTCACGGCGAAGGCAACTACCAGGCCACGCGCGACTACAACGAGCGCACCAAGGACTATCTGCAATCGGCCGATGTCGAGAAGGACGCCAAGAAGGCTGCACCGCGCGACGAACGCGAAGCGCGCGATATGCAGAATGCCGAGCAGCAGGGGAAGCAGCACGCCAAGTTAAAGAGCCACGAGAAGAATTTGCAGCCGCAAAAGAATTCTCAGCCCCAGGACGACAAGTAGCGCCGAGCAGGTAATTCATCGGCAGCACCTCCGCGACCCGGCAAGCGCCATCCTGAAGTTCCTGGCCTGCCGGGTCGTTGCACGTCGGACTCCTGGCGCCGCGTTACCATGGCTACTTTCTCCTGCGACCGG
This sequence comes from Burkholderiales bacterium, assembly GCA_050741055.1. Lineage (GTDB taxonomy): Bacteria > Pseudomonadota > Gammaproteobacteria > Burkholderiales > WYBJ01 > WYBJ01. The sequence continues at coordinate 1,122 of JBOIEI010000449.1, forward strand.
AGCACGCGATGAGCACCCGAGTCGAACGCGATAGCCTGGGGGAGGTCGCGGTTCCCGCGGACGCCCTCTATGGCGCGCAAACCCAGCGTGCCATCGACAATTTTCAGTTGAGCGGCCTGCGCATGCCGCGGCCGTTTCTGCGGGGCTTAGGCTTGGTGAAGGCGTGTTGCGCGCGCGTGAACCAGGAGCTCGGCCTGCTGGATGGGGCGACCGGTGCGGCGGTGTTCGATGCCGCGATGCGCGTCGCTCGCGGCGAGCTGGACGCTCACTTTCCGCTCGACATCTTCCAGACGGGCTCCGGCACCAGCACGAACATGAATGCGAACGAGGTGATCGCGCACGTCGCGACCGCAGCGCTCGGGCGCGCGGTGCATCCGAACGACCACGTCAACATGAGTCAAAGCAGCAACGACGTGATCCCGACCGTGATCCACGTGAGCGCGGCGCTGCTGGTCGAAGAACAACTTCGGCCGGGGCTGGACATGCTGGCAGGAACGATCGAAGCTCGCGCAGCCGAGATGCAAGCCATCGTGAAAACCGGCCGCACGCACCTCATGGATGCGATGCCCTTGACGGCTGCGCAGGAGCTCGGCGGATGGGCAGCGCAGGTCCGCCACGACATCGAGCGCATCGACACCGTCGCTCCCCGGCTGCGGGCGCTGGCGCAGGGGGGTACGGCAGTCGGAACGGGCGTGAACGCGCCGGCCGATTTCGGGCCGCGCGTGGCGCGGGCGCTGTCGGATGAAACCGGCGTCGTCTTTTCGGCCAGCGAGAATCATTTCGAAGCGCTCAGCTGCCAGGACACCGCGGTCGAGTTGAGCGGGCAGCTCAAGGTGACGGCGGTGAGCCTGATGAAGATCGCGAACGACCTGCGCTGGATGAACAGCGGTCCGCTGACGGGGCTGGCGGAGATCGGCCTGCCGGCTTTGCAGCCCGGCAGCAGCATCATGCCGGGCAAGATCAATCCGGTGATTCCCGAAGCGGTCGCGATGGTGTGCGCCAAGGTGATCGGCAACGACGCCACTGTCACCGTCGCCGGCCAGTCGGGCAACTTTCAGTTGAACGTGATGCTGCCGTTGATCGCGCACGATCTGCTGCAGTCGATCGAGCTGCTGGCGCACGCCTGCCGTGCGCTGGCCAGCCGAGCTATCGCCGGCATGACGGTCAACGAGGCGAGACTACGCGAACAGCTGGGCCGCAACCCGATCCTGGTGACCGGGCTCAATCGGCGCATCGGCTACGAGCGCGGCGCGCAGATCGCAAAGCGTGCTTATGCGGAGGGCCGGCCGATCCTGGACGTGGCGGTCGAGATGACGGGCCTTGCGCGCGAAGAGCTCGAGCGCTTGCTCGACCCCGCAGCCCTCACCCGGCCGGGCTTGAACGAATAGCGCCGAGCCGCCGTCGGCTACGGCTGCGCAGCCGACGGCTCGCGTCGAGCGTCAGCTTTTCTCGACCGCGTAAACGTCGGTGATGTCACGCAGGCCCTTGAACTCGATCGCGTTGCCGCAGGTGTCGGTCACGGTCATGAGCATCTGCTCGCGGATCGTGCCCTTCTGCGTTACCGCCGGCGTGTTGAGGAAGTCCGCCCCATGTGCCGTGAGCTTCTCCGCCGTGCGCTGAAAGTCCTCCAAGGTCATCACCACGCCGAAGTGACGCAACGGCGTCTTGCCCGATTGCCCCAGCTTCCTCCCCTCACCGCCCACGATCTCGGTCGGGGCCAGATGGGCCACGATGTGGTGACCGAAGAAGTTGAAGTCCGCCCGTCCCTTGAGCTTGCGGCCTTCGGGGCAGCCGAGCAGCTCGCCGTAGAAGTTGCGCGCGCGGTCCAGGTCGTCGACCGCGAACGAGAAGTGGAACAGGGTCGGAGCGCCGCTGCTTGTCGTCATGCCTGCCTCCTTGATGTGAACGAAACGCCGTAAATACGTTACCGCGCGTGCGCCATCAAGCCTTGAATACCACCGGCGCGAGCGTGTTCTGATCGATCGCAACCTCGACCAGCGCCGGCTTGCCCGATCCGAGCGCGCGCTCGAGCGCGGCTTTCAGATCCTGCGGCTTCGTCACCTGCTCGCCGTGCGCGCCGAATGAACGCGCCAATGCGGCGAAGTCGGGATTGCGATAGTCGACGGCGAACAGCCGCCCGCCGTAGTGCGCCTGCTGAAAGGCGCGCTCGTTGCCGAGCCCCTGGTCGTTGAACACGACCAGCACCACCGGAATGTTCTCGCGCATCGCGGTCTCGAATTCACCGATGTTGCACAGCGCGCCCATGTCACCGGCGGCGGCGATGATCGGCCGATCGGGCCGCGCCAGCTTGGCGCCGAGCGCGATCGGAAACGCGCCGCCCACCGAGCCCCAGTCCTCGATCGTGATGAAGGTGCCGGGCTGGTAGGTGCCATAGTAATTGCGTACATGCTTGCCGGCGTTGCCCGCATCGGTGACGACCATGCCGTTCTTCGGCAGCACTTCGCGCAAGGTATGCGCGACGAACTGCGGCTGGATGGGCACCGCGTCCGGACGCACGATTGCGTTGCGCTCGCTGTCGTGCTTGTCGCGCACTTTCGCCACGTCGAGCCACGCCTTGCGCAATCCCTTTGCCGCGGCGCGCTGGCTCAAACCGGCGATGAAGCTCGCCGTCGACCCCGTGACGGCGACGCTCACCGGAAAGACGATGCCGATGTGGCCCGGCGTGGCGGTGTGGTGGACGAGCTTCGCATCCTTGCTGAAGATGCCGTAGCGGAACATGGTCGAGTACACGTCCATGTGCGCGCCGATCGCCACGATGACGTCGGCCTGCGGCACGGTGGTATTGGCGCTCTCCCAGCCGTTGCGGCCGAGCGGACCGAGAGCAGCCGCGTGATCGGTCGGAAACGCGTCGGGCGAGTATTGCAACGCCGCCACCGGGATGCCGGTGCGCTCCGCCAGATCGATCAGCGCGGCGGTTGCCTGCTCGTTCAGCACGCCGCGGCCGACCACGAACACCGGCCGCTGCGCCGCCGCGATCGCTTCGAAGGCGCGATCGATCTGCGCGGGATTGCAGACCGGCAGCACGCTATTGCGG
>JBOIEI010000450.1:0-4953 GCA_050741055.1 Burkholderiales bacterium
AAACAGGAGTCCTGCTGCTTTTCTGGCGGTCATCGTCGATTCTCCTCGGTGTTCATCAGCCGGAGCCAACCACAGGGACTTCAGCCGGCCCCCGTCGAGATTGAGCGAGACGCCCGGGATGTAGCTCGCGCGCTCCGAGCACAGGAACACGATCGCGTTGGCGAGCTCCTCGGGCTTGCCGAAGCGATTGACTGCGTTCTTGCGTGCGGCCAGGCGCCGGGCCTCGTCCTCGCTCTTGGCGCCGAGCTCGGCGGCGAGCCCTTGCGCGTTGCGCCGCCACAGGTTGGTGTCGACCCAGCCCGGACATACGGCGTTCACCAGCACGTTGTCTTCGCCGAACTCGGTCGACAGCGACTTGGTGATGTTGAGCAGCCCGCTGTTGGTGATGCCGCTGCCGAACATGTACGGATCGGGCTCCTTGCCGGCGCCGCCGATGAGATTGACGATGCGACCCCAACCCTGCGCCTTCATCATCGGATGGACCAGCCGGATCGCGCGCAGGAAGCCGAAGATCTTGGTCTCGAACTGCTCCTTGAGACCCGCATCGGTCATCGCGGCGAAGCGCCCCGAGTACATCTGGCCCGCGTTGTTCACCAGGATGTCGATCTTGCCGAAGCGGTCCTTGGCCGCATCGACCAGGCGCACGATGTCGTCTTCCTGCATCGTGTCGGCCACCACCGCGTGAATGTCGCCGCCGGTGGCCTGCGCCAGCTCGGCGCGCGTGCGCTCCAGGGCTTCCGGGTTGCGCCCGCAGATCATGACGCGCACGCCTTCTTCCAGGAATTGGCGTGCCGTCTCACGACCGATGCCACGACTGCCGCCGGTCACCAGCGCTGCCCTGCCTTTGATGCCGAGATCCATGATCTACCTCATGCCAGTGTCGCCCCGAAGGAGAAACAATCGGCTTGCGACCGTTGTGTGCCCCCTCTTCCCTCTCCTGGAGCGAGAGGGGAGCGTCGCGTGCCCACTGGTGCGGGCAGATTCCTGCCTAGGGGCCGGGCGAGGGAGGCCTGCAAACATTGTAGCCCGCGCGACCGATAGGCCAAAATCGGGCGCTCACGCACGCCGGAGGGATCGATGCGCATCGGATTCATCGGATTGGGGCAGATGGGGCGCGAAATGGCCCGGCGCCTGCTCGACTCGGGCCATGACCTGATCGCGTGGAACCGCTCGCCGGGTCCGTCCGAGGCACTGCAAGATCACGGCGCTACCCTCGCCGCGCGCATCGAAGAGACCCTGCAGGCCGAGATCGTCATCAGCATGCTGGCCGACGATCACGCGGTGCAGGCGGTCTGGATCGAGCAGGGCCTCATCGAGCGCCTGCCGCCGGCCTGCCTGCATCTCAACATGGCGAGCATCGGGCTCGACCTGGGACGCCGGCTCGGCCCAGCGCATGCTGCGCGCGGCTGCGGCTATGTCGCGGCCCCGGTATTCGGCCGGCCGGAGATCGCCCTCAAGGGTGAGCTCGATATCGTCGCGGCCGGCGCCGCGGACGCGCTCGAGCGCTGCGCGCCGCTCTTCCAGGCGCTCGGGCGGCGCTGGTTCAAGGTCGGCTTCGAACCGCATCAGGCCAACATCGTGAAGATCGCGCGCAACTTCATGCTCGCCGCGATCATCGAAAGTCTCGGCGAGGCGTTCGCGCTGGTGGAGAAGAACGGCGTTGCCCCCGGCACATTTCTGGACATCATCACGGCCACTTCGATGAGCGCGCCGGCGTTCAGGAACTACGGCCGCATGATGCTGGAGCGGCCGGCCGAGCCGACCTTTCCATTGCGCCTGGGCTTGAAGGACGTGGAGCTCGCCATCGCAGCCGGGACGTCGAGCGCGGTGCCACTACCGACCGCGGCCCTGATCGCGAGCAGCATCTCGGCGCGCTCGCGCACGGTTACGGCGACAAGGACTGGGCCGAGCTCGGCAACTGGCTTGCGCAGTGCGCGGGTCTCGCACGCGAATGACGCTTGCGCAGTGCGCGGGTCTCGCACGCGAATGATGCTTGCGCAGTGCGCGGATCTTGCACGCGAATGATGCTTGCGCAGTGCGCGGGTCTTGCACGGGCGTGACTCAAGGCATAGCGCGCAGGAAGTCGAACGCCACGTCGGGCTCACGGCCCTCGATCAGGTCCAGCAACGCACGCCCGGAGCCGCACGCGAGCGTCCAGCCGAGCGTGCCGTGGCCGGTGTTGAGAAAAAGCTTGCGCAAGCGCGTGCCGCCGATCAGGGGCAAGTTTCCCGGTGTGGCGGGGCGCAGGCCCGCCCAGAACTGCGCATCGGCGGCGTCGAACGCTCCGGGAAAGAGCTCGGCCGCACGGCGCAGAATGGCCTCGCAACGGCGCCGATCGATGGCGTTGTTATAGCCGTTGAATTCGGCGGTGCCGGCGATGCGCAGCCGCTCGCCCAGGCGCGAGGCGACGATCTTGAGCGACTCGTCGATCAGGCTCACGCGCGGCGCGCGCTCGGGCTCGACGATTGGCACCGTCACCGAATAGCCTTTCGCCGGATAGACGGGGATGCGCAGTCCCAGCGGACGCAGCAACAGCGGGCTATAGCTTCCCAGCGCGACGACATAGGCATCGGCCACGATGCGATCGGGTGCCGAACCGCGGCGCACGCGCACCGCTTCGATCGCGCCGCCCGAACGCTCGATCGACTCGACCGAGGTGTCGAACACGAAGCGAACCCCTTGCGCGCGCGCCAACTCCGCCAGTCGTTGGGTGAACACGTGCGCGTCGCCCGATTGGTCCGAAGGCGTGAAGGTCGCACCGACCAGCGTATCCGCAATCGGCGCCAGCGCCGGCTCGATCGCCAGGCATTCGGCCGGCGTCTTCAGCACCAGGTCCGAGCCGTGTGAGCGCATCAGTTCCGCGGTGCGCATTGCGTGCCGGTAACTCGCGCGGTCGGTGAAGAAATGCAGGATGCCGAGCTCCAGCTGATCGTTCTCGATGCCGGTCTCGCGGCGCAGGCGATTGAGCTGGTCGCGGCTATAGAGCCCGAGCTTCACCAGCTGCGCGGTGTTGTGCCGAGCGCGCGAGGGCCAGCACTCGCGCAGGAACTGCAAGCCCCAGCGCCATTGTGCCGGGTCCAGGCGCAGGCGAAACAGCAGCGGCGCATCGTGCCGAAAAAGCCAGCGCAGGACCTTGAGCGGCGCCGCCGGATTCGCCCACGGCTCGGCATGGCTCACCGAGATCTGGCCGCCGTTGGCGAAACTGGTTTCCAGGCCCGCGGCGCACTGGCGCTCGACCACGGTGACTTCGTGCCCGGCACGCTGCAAATACCAGGCGCTGGTCACGCCGATCACGCCGGCGCCGAGAATCAGGACCTTCAATCGTGTTTCGCCTTGTTTCGGTACGTGTCCGCGGCGGGGCATTTCCCGGGTTGGCACCCGGGCGCAGCTATGCTACACCTCGCTCATCCCTGGATGTCCTCGCGCGCCCTCGGCAATGCCGTAGCGCATGCTAGCATCGCCGTCTCGCGCTGGCTGCCCGCAGGGAAAGAACATGAAGCTCGCGATTCTCGACGACTATATGAACGTGGCGCTCGATTCCGCGGATTGGGAAGCGGTTCGCCGTCGCGGCGTCGATATCACGGTGTTCGATACCGCCTTCGGTTCGGTCGAGCAGGCAGCGGAAAAGCTGGCGCCGTTCGAGGTCGTCAACCTGCTGCGCGAACGCACCCACTTCACGCGCGCCCTGATCGAGCGGCTGCCGAATCTGAAGCTGATCGCGATGACGGGCCGGCGGGCGCCGAGCCTCGACATCGCCGCCGCAACCGAACGGCGCATCCTCGTATGCAACACCCACGGCGGCGAAGGCGGCGCGTCCACTGCCGAAATGGCTTGGGCATTGCTGCTGGCCGGAGCGCGCGACCTGGCAAGAGCAGACCGCGGCGTGCGCACCGGGCGCTGGCACGACGGCTTGCGGGCGGGCACAGTGCTGGAGGAACGCCGCCTCGGGCTGGTCGGGCTGGGGCGCCTCGGCAGCCGCATGGCGGGCTACGGCAAGGCGTTCGGCATGGACGTGGTCGCGTGGAGCCAGAACCTGACGCCCGAGCGGGCGGCCGAGGCAGGCGCCCGCTACGTGAGCAAGGAAGAGCTCTTTTCGTCCTCCGACTTCATCAGCATCCACGTGGTTCTGAGCGATCGGACACGCAAGCTGATCGGCGCGGCCGACTTTGCCCGCATGAAGCCCTCGGCGATCCTGGTGAACACCTCGCGCGGCCCGGTGCTGGACGAAGCCGCACTGATCGACGCGCTCGAGCAGCGCCGCTTCGCGCATGCCGCGCTCGACGTCTACGAGCGCGAGCCGTTGCCGCCGGATCATCGGCTGCAAACGCTGGACAACGTGACGCTCGCTCCGCACCTGGGCTACGTCAATACCGATATCTTTCGTCATTTCTATGGCGAGTCGGTGAAGAACGTTCTCGCCTGGCTGGACGGGAAGCCGACCAATGTGCTCAACCCCGAAGCGCTGCCCGGGTAGGCGCGCGAATCCACCGCGCCGCGCCGCGCCGAACTGCTACACTCCGCGGTCCATGCCGCCCGATTGCCGTGCCGAAATCCGTATGTAATATCGATCATCCAGACTGGACGATCCACGCGCAGGAGCTTTGCAATGAACAGCCGATTCGAAGTACTGACGCTGGGCGAAGCACAATGCCTGATCCGGTTTTCCGATTCCGACGACACGGTGCTGCTCGCCAGCAGCGCCATTCCAGACCTCGACCTGGCCGAGCGTACGATCGAGTGGCTGCGCTCGGCGCTGCAAAAAGATTGGCTGTACCAGATTGGCCGGGCCTACCAGGCCAACGGCCCGATGTTCACGCTCTCGGCCCCGTTCGGCGTGGTGTGCTCGAGCCCGCCCTTCACCTCGTCGGATAGCATGGAGCGCGCAGTCGCCTACATCAAAACTGCCGTGGTTGCAGCGCCGGTCCTGAAGCTTTCGGGCAGCAGGGAGGCCCG
>JBOIEI010000451.1:0-1578 GCA_050741055.1 Burkholderiales bacterium
GCTGCAGGAAGCGCTCGAGCCGCGCCGACGAGTGCTCCGGGCCCGCGCCCTCGTAGCCATGCGGGAGCCTGAGCGTGAGCCCGCACAGCCGCCCCCACTTGACCTCGCCCGAGGCGATGAACTGGTCGATGACGACCTGGGCGCCGTTGACGAAATCGCCGTACTGTGCCTCCCAGACGACCAGCTCCTCGGGGCTCGAGGTCGCGTAGCCATACTCGAAGGCCACCACTGCCTCTTCCGAAAGCACCGAATCGATCACGACGAAATCGGCCTTGCCGGGGTTGACATGCTGCAGCGGCAGGAAGGTGCCCGAATCCCAGCGCTCGCGGTTCTGGTCGTGCAGCACGGCGTGGCGATGGAAAAAGGTGCCGCGACCGGAATCCTGGCCCGAAATGCGAACCGAATAACCCTCGTGCAGCAGCGACGCGTAGGCGAGGTTCTCGGCCATGCCCCAGTCGAGCGGGAGCTTGCCCTGCGCCATCTGCTTGCGGTCGGCGATGATGCGCTCCACCCGCGGGTGCAGCTTGATGTTGGCCGGCACCTGCGTGAGCTTCTCGCCCAGCATCTTCAGCGTATCGAGCGAGACGTAGGTATCGTCGTGCTCGTTCCACTTGGTGCCCTGATACCTCTTCCAGTTGATCTGCAACGGCGGGCGATAGTTGGACAGGATCGTCTTGTTGGTGTGATGGCCCCCGTCCATGGCGTCGCGGAAGGTCTTGACCATCGCCTCTGGCTCATCGGCCCCCACCACCCCTTCGTCGACCACCTTGTCGGCGTAGCGCTTGCGCGTGGTGGGGTGCTTCTGGATCGCCTTGTACATGAGCGGCTGGGTCGCCATCGGCTCGTCCTGCTCGTTGTGACCGAGGCGGCGGTAGCACACCAGGTCGACCACGACGTCGCGCTGGAACTCCATGCGGAAGTCGAGCGCGAGCTCGGTGACGAACAGCACCGCCTCGGGATCGTCCGCGTTCACATGGAAGATCGGCGCCTCGATCATCTTCGAGACGTCGCTGCAGTAAAGTGTCGAGCGCGCATCGCGCACGTCGGAGGTGGTGAAGCCGATCTGGTTGTTGATGATGAGGTGGAACGTGCCGCCGGTGCCGAAGCCGCGGGTGCGCGCCAGATTGAGCGTCTCCATCACCACGCCCTGCCCGGCATAAGCGGCGTCGCCGTGAATCGTGACCGCCATCACCTGCTTGCCTTCGCGGTCCTTGCGCCGGTGCTGGCGCGCGCGCACCGAGCCCTCGACCACGGGATTGACGATCTCCAGGTGGGAGGGATTGAAAGCGAGCGAGACGTGCACAGGGCCGCCCGAGGTCATGACGTCGGAGGAAAAACCTTCGTGATACTTCACGTCGCCCGCGAGCACGTCGCCGCTGTGCTTGCCTTCGAACTCGGCGAAAAGATCCTTCGGCATCTTGCCGAGCGTATTTACCAGCACGTTGATGCGGCCCCGGTGCGCCATCGCGATCACGATCTCCTGCAGCCCGGCTGCGCCGCCTCGCTGCAGGAGGTGGTCGAGTTGCGGGATGAGCGTGTCGCCGCCCTCGAGCGAGAAACGGGTCTGACCGACATAGC
>JBOIEI010000452.1:0-7466 GCA_050741055.1 Burkholderiales bacterium
CCCCTGCAGTACGCGGGTGTCGGAGCCGAGCCGCGCATCGAACCGGCGCCGCGTGACGCGCCCGTCAGCGCCGGCGCGGCAGCCGCGCGCTATTTCCCGGCGGGTTTCGATGCCGAAGGTTTCGCCCAACAGGCCAAGCGCAATTTCATCCGCTTGCAGGAGGCGAACGACCGCGCCGATCTTGCCGCCTTGCGCGACATGATGACGCCGCAGTTGTACCCGGAGATCGAGGCGCAGATTCGCGAACGCGGCGGCGAGGCACAGAAGACCGAAGTCGTCACGCTCGATGCCAAGGTGATCGAGGTCGTAACCGAGGGCGATCACTTTATCGCCAGCGTACGCTTCAGCGGCCTCATGAAGGATGAGCCGGGTGTGCAACCCGAGTCCTTCAGCGAAGTGTGGCACCTGCAGAAGCCGCTGAGCGGTTCGAGCGGCTGGCTGATGGCCGGCATCCAGCAGGACTGAGCTTCTTGCTCACGCAGCTCGCCGTAGCGCCCATCAACCACGTCCTGCGCGGCGAGAGCTGGGCGCTGCGGCGCCTGGCTCCGTTTGCGGGCCGCACCGCACGCTTCGATGTGCTGCCGTTTTCGGCGCTCGTCACCGTGCGCGACAGCGGGGAGATCGCCGCAGCCGCGTCCGGTGCCGCCGCCGACGTCCATATCCGTCTCACGCCTGCTGCGGCCGCCCGCATCCTCGCAGGCGACCAGGCGGCGTACGACGAGGTCGCCGTGGATGGCGACGACGAGTTTGCGCAGGCACTGCAGTTCGTGGTTCGCAACGCGCGCTGGGACGTGGAAGAGGATCTGTCGCGCGTCGTCGGCGATACGTTGGCGCACCGCGCAGTGGGCGCGGGGCGCGCGGTCCTGCAATTGCAGGCGCGCGCGGCCGCGAGCCTCGCCCGCAATCTGAGCGATTACTGGCTGGAAGAGCGTCCCTTGATCGCGCGGCGCGCGGATGTCGTGAATTGGGTGCACGAGGTCGACCTCCTGCGCGACGACGTCGAGCGGCTCGCTCAGCGTATCGCCCGCTTGTAGCAGCGCGCACCGAAATCTTTCCTTCGCAGCCGCAGGACAGCCTGGCCGCCGCGCGCGGTGGTCCGGAGCCGAGCCACGGTTAGAATCCGCCGATGCGCCTGTTGCGGCTGATCAGGATCCTGTGGATTGCCCTACGCTTCGGGCTCGACGAGTTCGTGCTGGGGCACGAGCGATTCCGGGCGATCCGTCCGCTGGTGGGCGCGCTCATGTCCTGGCGCAGGCTCGAGGGATCGCGCTCGGTGCGCCTGCGCCTGGCGCTGGAAGAGCTGGGACCGATCTTCGTCAAGTTCGGCCAGATGCTCTCCACCCGGCGCGATCTGCTCCCGCCCGATCTGGCCGACGAGCTGGCCAAGCTGCAGGACCAGGTGCCGCCGTTCGCTTCGGCCAAGGTGCGCAAGGCGCTGGAGCGCACTTACCAGCGGCGCGTCGAGAGCGTTTTCGAGGCATTCGATTTCACTCCGGTCGCGAGCGCTTCGGTCGCGCAAGTGCACCTGGCGCTTCTGCCCGACGGGCGCGAGGTGGCCATCAAGATCCTGCGCCCCGGGATTCGCGCGATCATCGCCCACGACATCGCGCTGCTCGATGCGGGTGCGGCCTTGATGCGGCTGCTGTGGCGCGAGGGCCGGCGGCTGAAGCCGCACGAAGTCGTGGCCGAGTTCGCCAAGCATCTCGAAGACGAGCTCGATCTCATGCGCGAAGCCTCGAACGCGAGCCAGCTGCGCCGTAATTTCGAGGATTCGCCGCTGCTGCTGGTGCCCGAGATCCACTGGGACTACTGCAGCGAGGAAGTCATGGTGATGGAGCGCATGCACGGTACGCCGGTGAGTCACGTGGCCGCGCTTCGCGCGCAGGGCATCGACATTCCGCGGCTTGCCCGCGCCGGTGTGGAAATCTTCTTCACCCAGGTGTTTCGCGACGGCTTCTTCCACGCCGACATGCACCCGGGCAACATCATGGTGGACCGCGACGGGCGCTATATCGCACTCGACTTCGGCATCATGGGCACGTTGAGCGATACCGACAAGCACTACCTCGCGCAGAACTTCCTCGCCTTCTTCCACCGCGACTACAAGCGGGTCGCCGAATCGCACATCGAATCGGGCTGGGCGCCGAAGCAGACGCGTGTCGACGAGTTCGAATCCGCCATCCGGGCGGTGTGCGAGCCGGTGTTCGATCGGCCGCTGAAGGAAATCTCGCTCGGAAAACTGCTGATGCGCCTGTTCCAGACCTCGCGCCGGTTCAACATCGAAGTGCAGCCGCAGCTGGTCCTGTTGCAGAAGACGCTGCTCAACATCGAGGGCTTGGGACGTGATCTCGATCCCGAGCTCGACTTGTGGGTGAGCGCCAAGCCATACCTGGAGCGCTGGATGTCGGAGCAGATCGGCTGGCGGGGCCTGGTGCGGCGGGTGAAGCAGGAGGCGCCGAACTTCGGCGTGTGGCTGCCGCAGATGCCGCGCCTCATCCATCGCGCCCTGGCCGCAAGCGGCCAGGAGATCATTGCGGAGAGTCTCGCGCGCCTCGCCCGCGAGCAGCGCCGGCACACCTGGCTGCTCGTGCTGCTGGTGCTCCTGATGGCGGCAAGCTTCGGACTACTGCTGCAACTCAGGGGCTGATTGAGGCCACGCAAGCGCGCACGCGTTCGTTCGCCGGGACATCGATCGGCTATCATGCGCGCGTTTTGCGCGCATGCAGCCGCACACGGCACTCGGAGCTGAGTCGCCGTCCGCGAAGCGCGCCGTCCGCGGGGTCCGCCGATGCTCGTGTGGTTCGTCGTCACCTATCTGGTCGTGTCCGTGGGCATCGGCCTCTATGCCGCCACTCGCGTCCACAACACCAAGGACTTCGTGGTCGCGGGCCGCCATCTGCCGCTGCCCGTGGTCACCGCGACCGTGTTCGCGACCTGGTTCGGCGCCGAGACCGTGCTCGGTATATCGGCCACGTTCGTGAAGGAGGGCCTCGGCGGCGTCGTCGCCGATCCGTTCGGCTCGAGCCTGTGCCTCATCCTCGCCGGGCTTTTCTTCGCCCGCAGGCTCTATCGGCTCAACCTGCTCACCATCGGCGACTACTATCGGCTGCGCTACAACCGGCCGATCGAAGTCATGTGCACGCTCGCGATCGTCGGCTCGTATCTGGGCTGGGTGTCGGCGCAGATCAAGGCGCTGGGGCTGGTGTTCAACGTCGTGACGGCCGGCGCGGTGAGCCAGCCGGAAGGCATGATCGTCGGCGCCGTGATCGTGCTCACCTACACGACCTTCGGCGGGATGCTCTCGGTCGCGGTGCTCGACTTCGTGCAGATGATCGTCATCATGGTGGGGATGCTGTTCATCGGCTGGGTGGTTTCCGGCATGACGGGCGGAGTCGGCGCGGTGGTCGAGCACGCGGCGCAGGCGGGCAAACTCGATTTCTTCCCGGAAGCAGCCGCAGCCGCCTGGATCCCGTTCGTGGCCGCGTGGGTGACCATGATGCTGGGCTCGATCCCGCAGCAGGACGTCTTCCAGCGCATCACATCGGCCAAGGACGAGAAGACCGCTGTGCGCGGCTCGGTGTTGGGCGGATCGATCTATTTCTTCTTCGCGTTCGTGCCGATGTTCCTCGCCTACGCGGCCACCCTGGTCGATCCGCGCATGTTCGGCAGTCTGCTGGAGCGGGATTCGCAGCTCGTGCTGCCGACGCTCATTCTGCAGCATACGCCGATGTTCGCGCAGGTCGTTTTCTTCGGCGCGCTGCTCTCGGCGATCATGAGCTGCTCGGCGGCCACGCTGCTCGCGCCTTCGGTCACGTTCAGCGAGAACATCGTCCGCAATGCCTTGCCACGCATGAACGACCGCCAGTTCCTGTGGACGATGCGCACCACGCTGGTGTGCTTCGCCGCGATCGTGCTGGTGAACGCGCTCATCTCGAACGAGAGCATCTTCAAGATGGTCGAGAACGCCTACAAGGTGACGCTCGTGACCGCGTTCGTGCCGCTTGCGTTCGGGCTGTACTGGAGGCGCGCCAACATCCAGGGCGCCCTGTTCGCGGTCTTCGGCGGCTTCGGCACCTGGCTCCTGCTCGAAGTGCTGCAGCCGGAAACGGTCTGGCCGCCGCAGCTCGCGGGTCTTTTCGCAGCGATAACCGGAATGATCGTCGGCTCGCTCTCGCCGCACTTCGTCGGCCGGCCCACGCCGGCGGCCGATCCGCATGCGCCAGCGGACTAGCGAGCGTCCACCCGCAACGAGGATGCCGCCGAGACGTTGGTCCCGCGCAGCCGGTTGATCGTGGCCACCGCCTCGTCGAGCAATGCTACGGTACCGGCGTCGAGCGGCAATGCGCGAGCGCGCGCGGCTCGATAGTTCTCCTCGGCTTCACCGGGCATCAATATCTCCTGGCCGGGCTGGGCGCGCCGTGCCGAGCGCACGTAGTCGATGAAGGCGTCGGCCTCACGCTCGTAATGATCGAGTGCACCGAAGCGGGCTGGGTCGAACACGATCGCGATCATGTTGTTGTACATGCCGCCCGGGCGCAGATTGTCCGGGTGCGCCGTGGCGCCGCCGAAGAGCGCCGCGCCGAGCAGATCGCAAACGAATCCGAGCGCATAGCCCTTGTGTCCGGCGGCGGCGAGCAAGGCACCGAGCGGCTGCTCGTACATCACCGCGGGATCGGTCGTGGCTGCGCCGGATGCATCGAGCAGCACGTTGGCCGGAGCCGGCACTTTCCTGTAGTACGCGACCCGAACCTTGCCCACCGCGATGGCGCTGGTCGCGAAATCGAGCAGGATGGGTGCGCCCGCGCGGCGCGGCAAGCCAACCGTGAGCGGATTGGTTCCGAGGCGTGCCTGCGAGCCGCCGTGCGGCGCGACCAGCGGCCGGCTCACGACGTTGGTGAAGTGGACCGATGCCAGCCCTTGGGCGGTCGCCTGCTCGGCCCAGTGACCGACGCGGCCGATGTGATGGCTGTTGCGCAGGCCCACGATCGCGACGCCATGCGCGCTTGCGCGCTCGATCGCAAGCTGCATGGTCTGCGCGGCGATCGACTGGCCCATGCCGCGATTGCCGTCGACCACGAGCAGGCTACCCGCATCGGTGACGATCGTGATGCGACGATTGAGCTGCAATTCGTTCGCAGCCAGCGAGCGCACGTATCCCGGCACGACACTCACGCCGTGGGAATCGTGTCCTGCCCGATTGGCACCGACCAGATGCTCGGCGGTGATACGCGCTTCCTCGGCATTCGAGCCGGCGGCGCGCCACAGCTGGTAGAGCCACTCCTCGGTGGCGCGGGTGTCGAGCGTTACGTCGGGCTGCAAGTCAAACCTCCTGCGATGGGATGCGGGGCATGCCCGCACAAACTATTGCACCTATTGCACGCGGGCAGGGTAGGCGGCGGCAAACGCGCGCGCAAAGCGATCGAGCTCGGAGGCGGCCAGGCGGTTGATGCCGCCCGCCCCGGCGCGGCCGCCACCCGATTCGAACTGACGGCACAATGCATCGGCCCCGCCCGGGTTCGCAACGGGTGCCCGCACACTGACGACGAACCCGCCGTCGGGTCGCGCTGTCAACACGGCATGTGCACGCTCGGGATACTGCTGCGCCAGCCGGTTGCCCAGAATGCCGGACACGCGCCGGCTCCAGGCTTCGGCGGGCAAGACGATCAGCGCGTGCCCTGCACGTTCGCCCAACGACCTCGCTTCCGAGGCGCGGTACAAGTCGTCCGCCATGCCCTGCTTCAACACATCGAACACGGGCTCGCCGGATATGAACCGAAACGGATCGGCATACGGCGCGAGCGCTCGGTACAGGTCGCCGGGATGGTAATGCAGATCGTCGACCGATTCGCCGTAAGCGTTGTAGTTGATGCATTCGCCCAGCTCGCGCAATTGCTCCAGCGCATGCGGCGCCAGGCCGAGCAGGGCAGCGGCACGCTCGGCGGCGGCCGCCAGATTGTCTCCGAACGCGGCCACGACCGCCCAGGCGCGATGCCGCCCGTTCAGCGCGCGGTCGACGATGAGGCTGGTGCATACGTCGGGCGCCGTATCGATGTTCGCCTGAAGCGCCTCATGACGCGGCACATCGCCGGCGAAATGATGATCGAAATAGCGCACCCGCGCGCCCGCCTCGAGCGCACGCAACACGCCCTGACGGTTGGAATCGAACGAGACGTCGAGAACGGTCAGCTCGTCGCCGGCGGCGGCTTCGACGCGATCCACCAGCCGGATCTCGCGCTTCGCGCCGGTGACGAGTTGGGCCTCGCACGGGGTTTCCAGTCGCAACTGGTGCAATGCGCAGATGCCGTCGGCGTCGCCGTTGAAGATGTCATAGAATGCCATCGTGTTCGAGCCAAGATCTTTGCGGGCACGGCTGCAAGCCGCGATGATTGCGCCGAGCCGCTTGCGCTGCTGCACCGGGATTCGCGATGAGCGCAGAGCCTAGATCCCGCCTGGCGCTCTACCTGGCCCTAGGTTACACACTGCTGATTCTCTATGCCAGCCTGTCGCCGTTCAGCGGCTGGCGCGATCCGGGCCAAAGCGCACTGCATTTCCTGTCGGAACCGTGGCCTCGCTATGTCGTCGCCTTCGACGTGGTCGTAAACATCCTGGCGTATGTGCCCTTGGGGCTGTTGGTGGCCGCTGCGATGCTCCCGGGTCGCAGCGCGCTGGCCGCGGGCATCACCGGATTGGTCGCCGGATTCGCCTTGAGCTTCGCGATGGAATATGCGCAAAGCTTCCTCCCGAGTCGCATTGCGAACAGGCTCGACCTCGTAGCCAACATGGTGGGGGCCGGCATCGGCGCATGGATCGGCGCCCACGCCGGTACGATGCCTCGCATCGTGCGCCCGCTCGCCGGCTTTCGCCAGCGCTGGTTCCTGCCCGGCGGAGCGATCGATCTGGGCATCGCGCTGATCGGGCTGTGGCTGTTCAGCCAGCTCGATCCGTCGCAGCCGTTGTTCGGCATCGTGTTCTTCTCCGATGGCGTGCAGGCGCAGCTTGCCGGAATGGTCGGCGGCGACGCACGCCGGCTGCTTGGCCCCGTCTCGGTGGCCATGAACCTCGTGAGCCTCGGGCTGTTGCTTACGCTCGTCATGCGCTCCAAGCGCGCGGCGTTGATCTCGGTGGCGCTGCTCGTGTGGATTGCGGCGCTCACCAAGTTGGTTGCAGCAACCCTGCTTCTTCGCAGCGAAGCGGCGTTTCTCTGGGTCAGCAAGGAAGTGGCATGGGCGATCGTTGCTGGCATGCTGTTCGTCGGCGCGGCGGCGGCGCTGCCTCGGCCGCTGATCCGCATGCTGTGCGCCTTGTCGCTCATGTGCGCGATCGGGCTCTCGGTGCTCAAGCCCGGGGAGGCGCAATCGTTTCTGTCGTTGCGGCTGTTTCGCTGGAACGATCTGCAGCTGATGCACTACACCGGGTTGGCGGCAACGGTGGCCGAAGGCTGGCCCTACGCGGCGCTGCTCTATCTG
>JBOIEI010000453.1:0-11360 GCA_050741055.1 Burkholderiales bacterium
GCGATGTCCTTCTGCCGCAGGTTGTCCTGCATGAGACGCCGGCAGTACGGACATCCGTCCTGCCCGAAGTAGAGCATCAGGCGTTTGCCTTCGCGCGCGGCGTCGCGGGCGTCGGCCCGGATGTCGAGGAATGTTTCCCGGAAAACCGGCGGCAGCTCGATCGCGTGCGGCGAAGGCTCGGCGGCGCGCAGCGGCGCCGCGAGCAGCAATGCGAACGCCAGCAGTGCGAGCGCCAGCAGGGCGGCGGCCGGCTTCACGAGGGCGGATGGGCGCCGGCCCGGACCAGCAAGTCGTGCAGAATCTCGAGCCGTTGTCCGGCAGCGATTTCCAGCAGCTGCTGTTTGAGCGAGGCATCCAGCGGCAGAATCTCCGCCAGCCGGTAGCTGACCCAGGCGGCATCGTCGAGCGCGATCGGCGCAGGAAACCGATCGGCTCCGAATTGCTCGATGGCGCTGGCCAGTACGCTCGCGCAGAGCGCGTCGGGTGCTTCCCCGGACGGCTCGGCGGGCAGCAGCTCCGCTTCGCATACGATCAGGCCGAGCGCATCCACTTCGCTCGCGACGATGCGAAAGCGCTGCTCTCCGACGGCCGCAAGCTCGAACAGATTCGGGTGCGGCAATTCCCACTGCGCGATGTGCGCGGTGCACCCCACCGAGGCGGTCAGCGCGGGATCGCCGACCTCGTTGCCTTCGCGGATCAGGCACACCCCGAACGAGGTGCCATCGCGCAGGCACGCCTTGGTCATTTCCACGTACCTGGGCTCGAACACCTTCAGTGCCAGCGAAGCGCCGGGAAAAAGCACGGTGTTGAGCGCGAACACGGGCAGTCGTTGCTTGGCAATGGAATCCATCATCACGCCTCCAGCAGTTCGCGGTGACGCACCAGCACCTTGATCTGCGGTTCGAAGTACCGCGCCAGCTCCTCCACCAGGTAGACCGAGCGGTGCTGCCCGCCCGTGCACCCGATCGCCACGGTGAGATAGCTGCGGTTGTCGCGCACGAACGAGGGCAGCCAGTTCTCCAGGAAGCCGCGGATGTCCGAGAGCATCAGGCGCACCGACGCTTCGGAGGAGAGGAACTCGATCACCGGGGCGTCGCGGCCGTTCAGCGGCCGCAGCTTCGGATCGTAGAAGGGATTGGGCAGGCTGCGCACGTCGAACACCATGTCGGCATCGAGCGGGAGCCCGTTCTTGAATGCGAAGGACTGGAACAGGAGCGTGAGCCCCGAGCGCTCGATGTTGACGAAATCGCGGATCCAGGCCCGCAGCTGCGCCGGGCGCAGATCGCTCGTATCGATGTGGTGTGCGAGCGCCGCGATCTCGACCAGAAGCTCGCGTTCGCGCGCGATCGACTCCGGCAGCGTCAGCTCGCCCTCCGATAGCGGGTGGCGGCGGCGCGTTTCGGAATAGCGCTTGACCAGCGTATCGGTGCTTGCCTGCAGGTACATGAGCTGCACCTCGATCCCGCTGTGGCGCAGCACCAGGAGATGCTGGGGCAATAGCGGCAGCGTCTCGACGCTGCGCACGTCGATGCTGATGGCGACGTGGACGTGGTTCGATTGGCGCAGGTAGTCGACCACCTCGGGCAGCAGCTTGGCGGGCAGGTTGTCGACGCAGTAGTAGCCGAGGTCCTCGAGTGCGTTCAACGCGATGCTCTTGCCCGAGCCGGACATGCCGGTGAGCAGCAGCAGCTGCATCGGCGTTGCACGCTCGGCCAAGGTCAGTCCTGCCCCGATTGCCCCGCGCGCATGTGCCGTTCGTGGCGCGCGACGAATTCCCGCGTGCTGTCGATGCCTCTGAGCTGCAGCACGTAGTTGCGCACGGCCGCTTCCACCAGCACGGCGAGGTTGCGCCCGGCCGCGACCGGGATCGTCACCTTGCGCACCTCCACACCGAGCACGTTCTGGCTGCTCGCGGCGAGCGGCAGGCGCTCCAGACGCACCCCGTCCGGCCCCGCGGGCTTCTCCAGGTGCACGATGAGCTTGAGATTCATGCGCGGGCGCACCGAGGTCTCGCCGAATATCGTGCGGATGTCCAGCACGCCCAAGCCCCGCACCTCCAGGAAGTCCTTGAGCAGCTCCGGGCAGCGACCCTCGAGCGTTTCCGGGGCCGTGCGGTACAGTTCCACGACGTCGTCGGCCACCAACCCGCTGCCGCGGGAGATCAGCTCGAGGCCCAGCTCGCTCTTGCCCACGCCCGACTCCCCGGTGATGAGGACGCCCATGCCCAGGACATCGAGAAACACGCCGTGCAGCGCGCTCGATTCGGCCAGCGCCCGCGCCAGGTAGTAGCGCAGCAGCCACATGAGGTGGACGCTTCGGAGCGGCGAGACGAACAGCGGCGTGTCGCTGCGTTCGGCCATCGCGCACAGCGGGGGCGGCGGGGACTCGCCACCCGTGACGAGGATGCAAAAGATGTCGGTGGCGGCCAGCTCGGCCAAGGCCTTGTCGCGCACCGCGGGCACCAGCCCTTCGAGATAGGCGATCTCGGTTCGACCCAGGACCTGGATCCAGTTCGGGTGGATCAGGTTCAAATGCCCGATCAGACCCTCGGGCGAGCTCGACACCCGTTCGGGTGCGAGCTTATGCACGCCGCCGGCACGCCCGGCTACCCATTCGAGCTCGAGCTTCTCGCGATTGTCCTCAAACAGCTGAGCTGCGCTGAGGTGCGACATGAGGAGCCCACTCGCTGATCAGCCGGTGGATGTCGGCCGGGTCGTTCTCCGCCAGCAGCTTTTCACGCAGCGACTTGTCGCTGAACATCTGCGCCAGCTCGGAGAGAATTTGCAGGTGCAGATCGGTCGCCTTCTCCGGCACCAGCAGGACGAAGATGAGGCTCACCGGCTGGCCGTCGGGCGAATCGAAGGCGATGGCCTGACGCAGCCGCACCAGCGCGCCGACCGCCTCCTTCAGGCCTTTGATGCGTCCGTGCGGGATGGCGATGCCCTGGCCCAGCCCGGTGGAACCGAGCTTTTCGCGCGCGAACAGGCTCTCGAACACCTGGCTGCGGGCGATCTGGTTGTTGTTCTCGAACAGCAGCCCGGCCTGCTCGAATACCCGCTTCTTGCTGGCCACATCCAGGTCCAGCACCACGTTGGGCTCCGGCAATAGCTTGGAAATCAGGTTCATGCTGCCGATAACGTTTGTGGGGAAGTGTCTAGGTTGGAAACAAGCGCGGGCGGCACGATATTCCCTCCGCCCCCGCGGTTACTCCTGGGCCGAATGCTTCAGTCCGCCGTCGGCGCGGCCTTCCGAGCGCTTTTCCTTGTGCTTCACGATCTGCCGGTCGAGCTTGTCGACCAGGGCGTCGATGGCCGCGTACATGTCCGGGTCCTGGCTCTCGGCGAACAGATCCTTGCCGCGGACATGGATGCTCGCTTCGGCGCAGCGCTGTTCGCGTTCCACCGAGAGGATGACGTTCACGTCGATCACGTCGTCGAAGTGGCGCTTGACGCGATCGAGCTTGGAAGCGAGGTAGTCGCGAATGGCGGGGGTCAGTTCCAGATGATGTCCGCTCAGGTGCAAGTTCATGCCGCGCTCCGCTGGGCTCTCAGATCGACTTTCTCAGGTTGACCGGAAGGATCTGCAGGGATTCCCGATACTTCGCCACGGTGCGGCGGGCGACGACGATGCCCTGCTGGCCGAGGATCTCCGACAGCTGGCTGTCCGACAGCGGCTTCTTGCCGTTCTCGGCGCTCACCAGCTGCTTGATGAGCGCGCGGATGGCCGTTGCCGAGCACGATCCGCCGGTTTCGGTGGCGACGTGGCTGCCGAAGAAGTACTTCAACTCGAATATGCCGCGTGGCGTGAGCATGAACTTCTGGGTCGTGACACGGGACACCGTGGACTCGTGCAGATCCAATATCTGGGCGATTTCGCGCAATACGAGAGGCCGCATCGCGACCTCGCCGTGCTCGAAGAAATGGCGCTGGCGATCGATGATTGCCTGGGACACGCGCAGGATGGTATCGAAGCGCTGCTGCACGTTCTTGATGAGCCACTTCGCCTCCTGCAGCTGGCTGGCGAGGTGTTGCGCGCTGGCATCGCGGTTGCGCTGCAGGATCTGCGAATACATGCGGTTGATGCGCAACTTCGGCATGGCGTCCGGGTTGAGCGCGGCCAGCCAGATGCCCTTGATCTTTCTCACCACCACGTCGGGCACGATATAGCGCGCCTCTTCTCCGGCGAAGGCCGAGCCCGGGCGGGGATTGAGGTTGGTGATGAGCCGCTGAACGATTCGCAGCGCCGCGTCGTCGCAGCGCAAGACCTTCTTCAGCTTGAGATAGTCGCGTGCGGCGAGCAGCTCGAGATGGCGCCGCACCGTCTCCAGCGCTTCGGAGCGGTACGGGGTGCATTCGGGCAAGGCTTTGAGCTGCAGATCCAGGCACTCGGCCAGGTTGCGTGCGCCCACACCGGGCGGGTCGAGGTTCTGCAGGTGGCGCAGCGCAATCGACAGCTCTTCCAGCTCGACCCCCAGCTCCGGGGGCAGCATCTGGGCGATTTCTTCCAGCGGCTGGGTGATGAAGCCGGAATCGTCCAGTGCGTCGATCAGCAGGCTCACCAGGATGCGGTCGCGTTCGGACATCTGCGTGAACCCGGTCTGGGACAGCAAATGCTCGCGCAGCGTAGGCGTCGCGGACGGGATCTGCGGGAAATCCGAATCGTCGTCGTCGTCGCGGGTGCCGGCGCCGTAACCCTCGTCTTCGAAGCTGGCGAGGCTCGTGACACCGAGCTCGCTGGTCGCGGCTTCCACCCGCGGCTCTTCGGGCTCCGGCGTGCTGGGCGCGCTGTCGGCTTCGCCGTAGCTCTCGCTTTCGATCCGGGTGGACGTCGCTCCGTCGACAACCTCCTCGTCGCGTTCGAGCAGCGGGTTGTCCTGCAGGAAGCGCTCCAGCTCCTGGTTCAGCTCCAGCGTCGAGAGCTGCAGCAGCCGGATGGACTGCTGCAATTGCGGCGTCAGCGTGAGATGCTGTGAAAGTCTGAGCTGGAGAGAATGTTTCATCGAAAAGAGCCGCCGAGTAGGGCTTCGGTCTCGCCTAAGGTCGCTGCAGCAGGGAATCGGCGGCGGTCTTTACAGGCGGAAATGCTCACCCAGATAGACCTTGCGAACGCTTTCATTATAGACAATTTCATCCGGTTTGCCGCAGGCCAGCACGGAGCCCTCGTTGATGATATAGGCGCGATCGCAGATGCCGAGCGTCTCGCGCACGTTGTGATCCGTTATAACGACACCAATGCCGCGGGCCTTCAGGAATCCGATGATTTTCTGAATGTCCAGCACCGCGATCGGGTCGACTCCGGCGAACGGCTCGTCCAGCAGGATGAAGCGGGGATTGGCGGCCAGCGTACGGGCGATCTCCACTCGGCGGCGCTCGCCGCCGGAGAGCCCGTTGGCCGGATTGTCGCGCAGCTGGGTGACATTGAGGTCGCTCAGGAGATCCTCGAGCTGGGCGCGGATTTCGTCCTCGGTGAGCGTTTGCAGCTCCAGGATCGCTTGGATGTTCTCGCTCACGGTGAGCCGGCGGAAGATCGATGCCTCCTGCGGCAGATAGGAAAGTCCAAGCCGGGCGCGGCTGTGGATCGGCATGTGGGTCATGCGCTTGTCGTCGAGATAGAGCTCGCCGCCGTCGACCGGGACCAGACCGACCATCATGTAGAAGCACGTCGTCTTGCCGGCCCCGTTGGGCCCGAGCAACCCGATCACCTCGCCGCTGGTGACGTCGAGGGACACGTCCTTCACCACCACGCGCGATTTGTAACGCTTCTTGAGGCTGGTCGCCTTGAGCTCGCTCATCGAAACGGAAACCGACGGCCGGATTCAGCAGGGACCGGCGGAGCGCGGAGCCCGGTGCAATTGGCAGGCGAGCAGGGCCGAAGCGGCGCGCCTCATTTGCGCGCGTCGCTCAGCGCAGGCGCAGGCTTGAGCCGCAACGGCGGGGCGCTTTCCTTCGGCTTGTCCTTCATGCCCTTGGAGTCCTTGGAGTCCTTGGCGTCCTTGCTCTTGGGCTGGATCACCGCGCGCACCCGGCCGGGCGCATGATTGCCGGCGGTATTGTCCTGCGCGCCAACCACGCGGTAGAACTCGGTCGGCTGGTCGTAGGAGATATAGCTGCCGCGCACTTCGTCGGCGCCGCGTTTCATACGAGCGTTGTCGAACAACTGCACGCGCTCGGCCCGGCCGTCGTATTCGATGCGCTCGGCCCAGCCTTCGATGTATTCGTCCACGCCATCTCGCTTCTGCCGGAAATAGGCGAGATCGCCGTAGGCGACTCCATACTGGAAACCCTGCGCGTCTTCGCGCACCGTCATGCGATCGGCCTTGAGCGTCGTGGTGCCCTGCGTGAGGACCACGTTGCCTTCGAACACGCTTACTTTCTTGGCATCGTCGATGGTCACGCGATCGGCTTCCAGGTTGATCGGCTTGTCGCGATCGGCGCGCTCGGCCGCCGCCGTGCCGGCCATGCAGCAATAGGTGAGCGCGGCGAACGCGACTGCGAGGGTCAAACGCCGCGCGGCCGGGCGTTCACTTCTTTTGGACATAGGACCCGTGCACGTTGGAAAGCAGTTTCACGACCTTCGCCTTGTTATTCAATTCTAAGCCAACCGCCGTGACTTTGGTATTTGCGTCCACGATCGTCACGGGGCTCGCGGTGCGTGCGTAATCGTCGTCCGGAACGACGTGCAGGTGATCGGTCGTGAGCACCATCTCGCTTTGCGTGGGCGTGGCGGAACGCACGGCTCTGACATCGTCGTGAAAATCCACGGTCTCGCCTTCACTCGACACGCGCGCCCGCTTGGCCGTGATGCTCAGCGCCAAATTCTCGTTCTCGTACTTGAACAGGCGGGGCGCTTCCAGATGGGTGCTGTCGTCGTCCGGGTAATGCAGCATGCGGTCCGCTTCGAGCTGATGCAGGCGCAAGCCGTCGGGGCCCATGCGAACGGCCACGAAATTCTCGACCATGTAATCCGGATCGTGCCGCGTACTACCGTCGCTCGGCGGCGCCGGGGCCTGCACCAGCCGTTCGAGCCAGAAGGTCAGTGCGGCGAGCACGGCCACCAGGAGCAGCGGAAAGGCGGCGGTGAATCGATCCACTCATCCCTCGCGTCCGCGTGCCGGGCGGGCGCGCAGTCGAAGCAGGAACTCGCATGCATCGCGCACCGCGCCCTCGCCGCCGCGCCGCGCCACGACGTGCTGCGCGACACGGCGCACGCGCACCGGCGCATCGGGCACGGTGACGGCGAGCCCGCACGCCTGCAGCACCGGAAGATCGGGAATGTCATCGCCCATGTAGGCGGCCTCGCGCGCCGTGAGCCGCAATTGATCGAGCAGCCGCAGGAATGCGGGGAGTTTGTCGCCGGCACCCTGGATGACATGACGAATGCCGAGCTCGGCCGCGCGCCGCTCGACGCAGCGCGCACGCCGGCCCGAGAGTATCGCAACCTCGATCCCGGCCTCGAGCAGCATCCTCAAGCCATAGCCGTCGGCAACGTTGAATGCTTTCATCTCCTCGCCCGACTCGCCGAGATAGATACGTCCGTCGGTCATCACGCCGTCGACATCGAACACCGCGGCGCCGATGAGGCGCGCACGCGCGGCGAGCTCGACGGAGGCGTTTCGGCGCAGGGCGACGCGGTGCGACGCGAGCGCCATCACGACGTCCGGGTGCGGGCCACTAGATCACTTTCGCCCGGAAAAGGTCGTGCATGTTGAGCGCGCCCACCAGCCGCCCGGCCGCATCGACCACCAGCAGCTGGTTGACTTTGTGTTGCTCCATGAGCTGCAGGGCTTCCACGGCCAGCCGGTGCGGCTCGATGGTGCGGGGGTTGCGGGTCATCACCGCGGTGATCCGGGTGCCCTGGAAGTCGCTGACCCGGCCGATGACCCGGCGCAGGTCGCCGTCGGTGAAAATGCCAGCGACATTGCCGGATCGGTCCAGCACCGCCGTGATCCCCATGCGCGAACGGGACATCTCGGCCACGCCTTCGGCGACGGAAGCCTCTTCCTGCACGTGCGGCAACCGGTCTCCCGTGCGCATCGCGTCGATCACCAGCGTGAGGCTCACACCGAGCTTGCCGCCGGGATGCGAGCTGGCGAAATCCCGATCGCTGAATCCGCGCGCCTTCATGAGCGCGACCGCCAATGCGTCGCCCAGGGCGAGCGCGGCTGTCGTGCTCGCGGTCGGTGCCAGATTCAGCGGACAGGCTTCCTTGGCCGCACCGGCGTACAGACATACGTCGGCCTGCGTGCCGAGGCTCGATGCCGGATTGCCGGTGAGCACGATCAGCTTGGCGCCGCGGCGCTTGATCGGCGGCACGATCAGCAGCAGCTCGGCGCTTTCGCCCGAGTTGGACAGCGCGATGAAGACATCATCGGCCGTGATCATGCCGAGATCGCCGTGACTCGCCTCGGCGGCGTGGACAAAGAACGCCGGCGTACCCGTGCTGGCCAGCGTCGAGGCGACCTTGCGCGCAATGTGACCCGATTTGCCGATGCCGCAGACCACCACGCGAGCGCGGCAATTGAGCACGATCTCCAGAGCGCGCCGAAACTCCGCGCCGATGTGCGCCTTGAGCGCCGTGACCGCCTGGGCCTCGATATCGAGTACCTGACGCGCGGAATCGACCGCATCGTCCGTGGCGAGGCTTGGCAGCGGAGGGATCGTGCTATTGGACATTTGCGGCGAGGGAGTATAGCAGGGCCGTCCGCGCCCCGCCCGCAGCGCCGAGCTTTTTGGCGCACGTCGTGGCTTGCAGCGAGCCGGGAACGTCGGCGCCGGCAGCCGCGCGACGATTGCGTCCGGTCCGGCGCGGGATATACCCTTGAGCTCCTACTTGGGGCTCCTAACGAGGAGGGTCGGCGTAAGGCGCGTCGATCGAACAATAGCCACGGCACGCGGCCGATGACCGACTCGCTCCAATCCGTTCTCTTCCTGCTGGCGGCAGCGGTGCTGGTCGTCGTCGTCTTTCGCGCGATCAAGCTGCCGCCGCTGCTCGGTTACCTCGTGCTCGGCGTGGTGATCGGGCCGCGCGCACTGGGCCTCATGCCCGATACGCCGCAATCCCATGCGCTGGGCGAATTCGGGGTGGTGTTCCTGATGTTCAGCATCGGGCTCGAGTTCAGCCTGCCGAAGCTGGTCGCGATGCGCAGGATCGTATTCGGGCTCGGGGCGCTGCAGGTGGGGATCACGGTTGCCGTCGGCGTGCTGCTGCTTCCGCTCGCCCTGCCCATCGACTGGCGCGCTGGATTGCTGCTGGGCGGGGTGCTTGCCATGTCCTCGACCGCGATCGTGGTCAAGATGCTCGCCGACCGGATCGAGCTCGACACCGCGCACGGCCGCCAGATCATCGGCGTGCTCCTGTTCCAGGACCTGGCGGTGGTGCCTTTGCTGATCCTGGTGCCGGCCCTCGCGCACCACGCCGGCAGCCTGGTCACGACGCTCGGGCTCGCCATGGCCAAGGCGGCGCTCGTGCTTTCGGTACTGCTCGTGTTCGGCCAGCGGCCGATGCGCGCATGGTTCAACCTGGTGGCAAGGCGCTACTCGTCCGAGCTTTTCATTCTCAACGTGCTGCTGATCACGCTCGGGCTCGCCTATCTCACCCATGCCGCCGGGTTGTCGCTGGCGCTCGGGGCTTTCGTTGCCGGCATGCTCATCTCCGAGACCGAGTACCGCTACCAGGTCGAGGACGACATCAAGCCGTTTCGCGACGTGTTGCTGGGACTTTTCTTCGTCACCATCGGCATGCAGCTCGACCTGCGCGCCGTGGTCGCGAACTTCGGCTGGGTTCTGCTTGCCCTGGCCGGTCTCATGGTCTTCAAGGCCGTCTTGATTGCGGGCCTGGCCCGCTTTTTCGGCAATTCGCTGGGCGCGGGGCTGCGCATCGGGCTCGACCTCGCGCATGTCGGCGAATTCGCGTTCGTACTGCTCGCCCAGCCCGGCGCGACCGGCATCCTCCCTCCCCAGCTGATGCAGCCGGTGCTTGCCGCGATGCTGTTGTCGATGCTGGCCGCTCCGTTCGTGATCGAGTACAGCGAGCGCATCGTGCGCCGCACAGTGGGCGCGGAATGGCTCAACCGCGCGATGGAGCTGCACCAGATCGCGGTGAAAAGCATGGGCTTCGATAGCCACGTGGTGATCTGCGGCTATGGGCGCTGCGGGCAGAACCTCGCGCGCATGCTGGACCAGGAAAACATCCAGTACTTCGCGCTGGATCTGGACATGGCGCGCATCCACGATGCCGCGGCGGCAGGCGATATGGTGGTCTATGGCGATGGCGGCCGGCGCGAAGTGCTGATTGCCGCCGGCGTCATGCGGGCCCGTGCGCTGGTGATCACGTTTCACGACGCGCAAGCGGCGTTGCGCGTGCTGGCGCAGATCCGCGCGCTTCGGCCCGATCTGCCCGTGGTCGTGCGCACTCTGGACGACACCCATATCGAACGCCTCGAAGCCGCCGGCGCCTCGGAAGTGGTGGCCGAAGTGATGGAAGGCTCGCTGATGCTGGCCTCGCACGCGCTCATGCTGCTCGGCGTGCCGGTGCGCCGGGTCTTGCGGCGCGTGCAATCGACGCGCGAAAGCCGCTACCACGTGTTGCGCGGCGTATTCCAGGGCAATGTTCTGCACGACAGCGAGTCGCAGGAGCGGCCGTCCGCGCGGCTGCATTCCGTTTTCATCGTGCAAGGCGCACCGTGCATCGGCTGCACTCTGGCCGAGCTCGCGCTCGGCGAGCTCGGCGTGGAGGTGAGCGCGATCCGCCGTCAAGGGCTCAAGTCGCTTTCGCCCGCTGCGGATACGGTGATCGAGGAGGGCGACGTGGTCGTCCTGTTCGGGCCGGACGATACCATCGGGGCGGCCGAGATCCGATTGTTGCAGGGCTGGCGCCCGCGCACGGGGCTCGCCAAGGCGTTGAACAAGGAAAGGCCCGCCTGAGCGGGCCCTTCGGTACGACGGTGAGTAGGGCTCGAGTGAAGCGCCCCTCCTAGAACAGGCTTGTCCCGCCGCAGTTCGCTTGGCCCTCGGAGATGTACCAAGTGCCGCCCGCAGAAGTGTTCACGCATGCGCCGCTGCCCACGCCGCCCGTGGCAATCGGCGCGGTGCCACCACCGCTGTAGTCCGAAAATCGGAAAGCGCCGCGCTGCGCATGCCCATCGTCGATCTTTCTGTCGACTTCCGAGATGATCTCCACAGGGATTTGGGCGCCCGTTTTCAGGTTAAGTTTTATCGTCGGGGTCGAGTCGTAGTAGTCGTTGTCATGCGCGAATCGCAAGTAAACGTTGAACGGATTACGAGGAGTGTTGGTTTCGCTGACCGCCTCTCCCGAGGCGCTCATGGTATAGCTGCCATTCAAAAACCCGGCCGATGCAAGGT
>JBOIEI010000454.1:0-8415 GCA_050741055.1 Burkholderiales bacterium
CGTCATGGTGGCGTTCGAAGGTGCGGTGGCGGGCGGCGTGCCGATCATCAAGGCGCTGCGCGAGGGGCTTGCCGCCAACCGCATCGAGTGGATCGCCGGCATCATCAACGGCACCAGCAACTTCATCCTGTCCGAGATGCGCGCCAAGGGAAGCGCATTCGCCGACGTGCTGCGCGAAGCGCAGCAGCTGGGCTACGCCGAAGCGGACCCGACCTTCGACGTGGAAGGCATCGACGCCGCGCACAAGCTCACGATCATGGCGGCGATCGGCTTCGGCATCCCGATGCAGTTCTCCGCCTGCTACACCGAAGGCATCACGCAACTCACGCGCGAGGACATCCGCTATGCTGAGGAGCTCGGCTATCGCATCAAGCTGCTTGGCATTACCAAGCGCGTGCCGCAAGGCTTCGAGTTGCGCGTGCACCCGGCGCTCATTCCGGCCCGGCGCCTCATCGCCAACGTCGAAGGCGTCATGAACGCGATCATGGTCAATGGCGACGCGGTCGGGAAGACGATGTACTACGGCGCGGGTGCGGGCGCCGAGCCGACTGCCTCGGCCATCGTGGCGGACTTGGTCGACGTGACGCGCATGCATACGGCGGATCCGCGCCATCGCGTGCCGCATCTCGCTTTCCAACCCGACCGCCTGTCAGACCTGCCGATCCTGCCGATGGACGAGGTGGAGACGGCCTATTACCTGCGCATGCGCGTCGACGATCGGCCGGGGGTGCTGGCCGACATCACGCGCATCCTCGCCGACCTTTCCATCTCGATCGATGCCATGGTGCAGAAGGAGCCGCGCCCGGGCGAGCAGCAGGTCGACATCGTGATGCTCACGCACCTGACGCGCGAGAAGCACATCAAGACCGCCATCGCAGCCATCGAGGCGCTGCACGTGGTCCCCGGGCAAGTGACGCGCATCCGGCTCGAAGAGCTGGGGTAGGCCTAGGTCCGGGACTGCGATGCGCTATCTCAGCACGCGCGGCGCCACGCCCCCGCAGCGCTTCGGCGAAGTTCTGCTGGGCGGGCTTGCGGCCGACGGCGGGCTCGCCATCCCCGAGCAGTATCCCGTGATCGATGCCGCCGAGCTCGCGCGGCTGCGCACGCTGTCCTATCCGCAGCTCGCGTTCGAGATCCTGCGGCGCTTTGCCGACGATGTGCCAGCGGAGGACTTGCGTGCCATGGTCGCACGCGCCTATACGCCCGAGCGCTTCGGCTCGGCCGAGATCACGCCGCTGCGCACCCTGGAGCCCGGCCTGCATATCCTCGGCCTCTCCAACGGCCCGACGGCTGCCTTCAAGGACATCGCCATGCAGTTCCTGGGCGAAGTCTTCGAATACGCCCTGGAGCGTGCGGGCGCGAACATGAACATTCTCGGCGCGACTTCGGGCGATACCGGCTCGAGCGCCGAGCACGCGATGCGCGGCAAGCGGCGGCTGAACGTCTTCATGCTCTCGCCGCACGGCAAGATGAGCCCGTTCCAGGCCGCGCAGATGTACGCGCTGCAGGACGCGAACATCGTCAACCTGGCCGTGCGCGGCGTGTTCGACGACTGTCAGGACATGGTGAAGGCGGTCAACGCCGACGCCGAATTCAAGGCGCGTTATCGCATCGGTGCGGTCAATTCGATCAACTGGGCGCGCATCGCGGCCCAGGTCGTCTATTACTTCAAGGGCTATTTCGCCGCGACGCGCGGTCCGGACGAGCCCGTTTCCTTCGCCGTGCCGTCGGGCAACTTTGGCAACATCTACGCCGGCCATGTCGCGCGCTCGATGGGGCTGCCGATCCGGCGCCTGATCGCCGCCACCAACGAGAACGACGTGCTGGACGAGTTCTTCCGCACCGGCGTGTATCGCGTGCGCAAGGCCGAAGAAGTGCACCAGACCAGCAGCCCGTCGATGGACATCTCCAAGGCCTCCAACTTCGAGCGCTACGTGTTCGACGTGGTCGGGCGCGACGCGGGTCGTCTGGCGCAGCTTTGGCGGCAGCTCGATGCAACCGGAGTGTTCGAGCTCAACACCACCCCCGAATATCGCAGCCGCATCGCGGCCACGGGCTTCGTGTCCGGAGCGAGCACCCATCGCGACCGCATCGACACCATCCGTTCCGTCCACGCG
This sequence comes from Burkholderiales bacterium, assembly GCA_050741055.1. Lineage (GTDB taxonomy): Bacteria > Pseudomonadota > Gammaproteobacteria > Burkholderiales > WYBJ01 > WYBJ01. The sequence goes on from JBOIEI010000454.1 coordinate 2,118, forward strand.
ACGTACGGCACGCTGATCGACACGCACACCGCCGACGGCGTCAAGGTAGGATTGCAGCACCGCGAGCCGGGCGTGCCGCTCATTTGCCTGGAAACCGCGCTACCCGTGAAGTTCGCGGAATCGATCCGGGAAGCGATCGGGCGGGAGCCCGAGCGGCCGCCCGGATACGAGAACCTCGAAGCGATGCCGCAGCGCTGCACCGTGATCGACGCCGATCCGGAGCAGGTGAAGCGCATCATCGCCCGGCACGCGCCCGCCTGATCGCGCTCGAGGAGGTTGCGTGACTCTGCACATCATCAGCGCCGGAGCCGCCCAATCGGTTGTGCAACAGGCGATCGACGCGTGGCAGCGCGAGGGTCACGGCGAGATCGCGGCAACCTACGGCGCGGTCGGCGCACAGAGGAAGCAGTTGCTCGACGGCGCTGCGGCCGACGTCGTCATCCTGACCGCGACGATGATCGACGCGCTGATCGCGTCCGGTCACATCGTCGCGGGCACGCGCTCGGATCTGGGCGCGGTCGTAGGCGGCATCGCCGTCCCGGCCGGGGCGGCGCATCCGGATGTCGGAACGGAGCAAGCCTTGTCGCGCGCCTTGTGCGAGGCGGCAGCCGTCTATCTCCCCGATCCTGCCATCGCGACCGCAGGGGCGCAGTTCGTGCGTATGTGCGAGCAGCTCGGTATCGCGGCGGCCGTGGCTCCGAAGCTCAGGACATTTCCGAACGGCTTCGCGGCCATGACGCGGATGGCGCAGGAGCGCGTGCCGGGCACCGTCGGCTGCACCCAGATCACCGAGATCAAGTGGGTGCAAGGCGTTGACCTGGTCGCGCCGCTGCCACGATCGCTGCAGGCGCCGACCACCTACTCGCTCGGCATTGCAGCGCGCTCCGCGAACCCGGTGGGAGCGCGGGCATTCGCCGAACGCTTGACCGGCACGGACGCCGCCGTGCGGTTGTCCGCCGCGGGATTCGGCGTAAGCTAAAGGCACCGTAAGCCGGGCGCGCGGCCGCAAACCGGAGTCGCAGCCGATCCCCAGTGGGGATTGATAGTCGAACGACCCATCGAGTGAGGCCAGCATGAACCGCATCGTGCATATTGCATTGAAGGTGAACGATCTGGAGCAGACGACCCGCTTCTACCAGGAAGTATTCGGCTTCGCCGAGGAGGTGACGAGCAAGGTGCGCGACCATACCTCGCGCCACCTGAGCGTCGGCGACATCGATCTTGCCCTGATTCGCTACGACGAGGGTGCTAATTCACGCGAGTCGAAAGCCTCCGGCGAGGGCCCGTGCATCCACCACTTCGCGATCGAGGTGGACGACATCGACGCGTACACGGACAAGATCCGCCGTTATGGCTGCGAGATCGTCAGCGAGCCGGGCGTCATCCCGGTCAAGTTCCGTGCGCCTGGCGGAACGGTGGCCGAGCTGGTGCCGGCCGGTCGCTACGAGCACAAGACCGAAGCCAAGGGTTGACCGCAGCCCGATGGAGGAGCGGCATGGCCTTCACGCAGGATCCGCCGCGGCTCGATCATCTCTATCGCAGTGATCGGTGCTTGCGGGCGCTGTTGCAGCACGCGCTTCCCGCCCACGTGCTCGCCGCATGCGGACCCGACCTCGATCGGCTCGGCGAGCTCGGTGCCGGACCGCTCTACCGGATGCAGCTCGACGATCGGCTGAACGAGCCGCGGCTCGTGCAGTGGGACGCGTGGGGCAATCGTATCGATCGAATTACGCCGACACTCGTGTGGCAGGAAGCCGAGCGCCTTGCTGCCGAGCATGGGCTCGTCGCCGAAGCCTACGAGCAGGCGTTCGGCATGCATTCGCGCAGCGTGCAGTTCGCCAAGGTTTATCTGTTCGCGGCATCGACCGACGTCTACAGCTGCCCGCTGGCGATGACCGACGGTGCCGCACGCGCGCTGCTCGATTCGGGCAACGAGCAGTTGGCTGCGCGCGCCGTACCGCACCTCACCAGCCGCGACCCGACTCGGTTCTGGACCAGCGGCCAGTGGATGACCGAGGCGACCGGCGGCTCGGATGTCGGCGCATCGCAAACCGTGGCGCGGCGTGAGGGCGGGGGCTGGAAGCTGTATGGGCGCAAGTGGTTCACCTCCGCGATCGGCTCGCAAATGGCGCTCACGCTGGCGCGGCCCGAAGGCAACCCTGCCGGCGGGCGCGGCCTCGCCCTGTTCTATCTGGAGACGCGCGACGAGCACGGGGCGCTCAACGGCATCCGCGTCAACCGGCTCAAGGACAAGCTCGGTACGCGCAAGGTGCCGACAGCCGAGCTGGAGCTCGAGGGCGCGAGCGCCGAGCCGGTCTGCGGGCTCAGCGACGGCATCCGGCACATCGCGCCGATGCTCAACATTACGCGCATGTGGAATTCGGTCGTAGCGGTGGCGCTGATGCGGCGGGGCATCGATCTGGCCAGGGACTACGCGACCCGCCGCAGTGCGTTTGGCAGCCAGCTCATCGACAAGCCGCTGCATCGCGACACCCTGGCCGGGCTCGAAGCCGAATGCCAGGCCGCGCTGCACCTGACGTTCTTCGTCGCCGCGCTCATCGGGCGCAGCGAAGCCGGTGCCGCGAGCGAGCAGCAGTTGAAGCTGCTGCGCCTGCTCACCCCGATCACCAAGGCGCTCACCGGCCGCCAGGCCACCGCGGTGTTGACCGAGGCGATGGAAGCCTTCGGCGGAGCGGGCTACGTCGAAGACACCGGCATCGGGCTGCTGCTGCGCGATGCGCATGTCCTGCCGATCTGGGAAGGCACCACCAACGTGCTCGCGCTCGATGCGATGCGCACGGCTGCCGACGGCGGCATGGACGTGCTGCGCCGCGAGCTCGGTTTCCTCCTGCACGACGTGCGCGCGCCGGAGCTGATACGCATCGGTGCGCAGGTCGAAGCCGCGATGGACGCGATCGATGCTCGCCTCTGCGCCGGCCGCGAGCGCGACAGCGCCGAGCACGATGCCCGGCGCATGGCATTGAGCCTCGGTCGTTGCACCGCACTCGCGGTGCTATCCCGGCATGCCCAGTGGGCGCTGCATGCCGGTTGGGGCGATGCAGCAATCGCCGCGACGCGCCGCTTCGCGCAGCATGGGCTCAACCTGCTGGTGGAAACCACGCCCGAAGACGCATCCGTGCTGCTCGGCATGACAACCTGGGAAGCGGCGAATTGCGCGGGCTGTGGTCCCGATCTTGGTCCGGGCCTTGGTCCGGACTTTGGTCCTTGAGCGATCGCGCAAAGCGCAGTACCCTTGCCGCGCATTACCCTTGCCGCGCAGTACCCTTGTCGTTATTGCCCAGGAACGGCGTTCATGAACCAGCCCAGCCCCGATTCCAGCGTACCGCCGCTCGCCACAGCCGAGCATTTCCTCGCGTGCGTCGACGTGATGGTGGATTGGGCGGCGCTCGAACCCATGATCGCAACGGTGAGCGCCGGCGCAAGCACGCCCCTCACGCTGCCGGTGGTGAAGATCGCGCTGTTGAAGCAGTGGTACGGCATCGCCGAAAGCGAAGCCGCTTTCGCCGTTCTCGATCGGCTGTCGTTTCGCGTATTCGTCGGCTACAACGACGATGGCACGCCCGCCGATGTGGCCATCGTGCAGGAGCTGCAGCAAGGCGCCGGGTCGCGCCACCCCGCGATGGAAGAGCTGCTCAACGCAGTCGACGAGCAGCTGCGCGAACTCGGCTATGCCGTGCGCGGCGGGCAGCTGCGCGAGCCATCGATCGCGCCGTGCACCGAGTCGAGCGAGGAAGCCCCGCACGCTGGTGCAACCTCGCTGTTTCGCCCGGGCGAGTTGGGACGCATGGTCGAGGCGGTGACGGCGAAGGCGCATTCGCAAGCCACGCCATCCACCGGGAAGCAGGAGCGCCTGGCTCCATCCGGGGAGCCCGCCGCCGCTCTGGGCGGTGCGCCGAGCATGCTGGAGGAGGACCCGGTTCGGGCCGTGCTCGAATGGCCGTGGGGCCAGAGAAGCGAGTTGAGCGCGCACCTCAATATCGGTCGCGACTACGCTTTCTCGCCCTTGGCGCGCGAGCTCACGCCCTACACCCACGTGTCTCGAAAGCACGCCGAGCTGCTCGTTTATGGCGATGGCGTATGGGTGCGCGACTTAGGCTCTCGAAACGGTACGTACGTCAATAACGAAGAAGTCCCCAAGGGTCAGGCCTATCTGATCGACGCCGACTCGATCATTCGCTTCGGCCCGCTCCTGGCCGTCTCCCTCAAGGTCATGACGTGAGCGGAAGCTCTCTCCCCGCTCTCTCGGACCTCACTGCGCCGACGCCAGCGCCGACAACATCATATCGTTGAGATCCGCAGGCAGCGGCAGCGCCCGCGCGCGCAGCTGCTGCGATAGCGCCTGCTGGTACTCGGGGGCGAGAGTGCGGTAGTTGCGTGCGAAACGTTGGGCGAGCGCCTGCTTGTCCTCGGGTGAGAGGCGTTCGAGCTGCTGGTGCGCGAAGCTCACCTGGCGCGCAACGCCCACGAACTGCGCCAGTATGGCGTCGCGATAGGGCGCATTCGCCGGATCGGAAAGCGCCTTGTGCAGTCCGGCGAGGAGCTCGGCGCGCTGGGCGGAGCTCAGATAGCCGAAGCTTTCGTCCACCAGGGCGCGCAGATCGGCTGCGTCCATGTGCGCCGGCGCTTTCGGCAACGGTGCGGGGGCAGCAACGATCATGGCGGGCGCCGGCTTGGCGGCATTCGCCTCGATCGCCGACTCGAGCAGATTCTTGGCGAATCCCAGCATGAACATCAGCAGCGGATCGGCGGCCGGCGCCGGCGCGGCCGGGAATGCGAGTACGAGAACGAGCATCAGCGCGAGCACGGGGCGCGAAAGCCATGCTCGGCGGCGGGTCGATATGGGCGCCACGATCGCCTCCCTGCGACACCTGGGGGAAAAAGTCTAGCGCCTTCCCGCGTCCGGCGCCAGCCGATCAGGCGCAGAGTAGAGGCATCATTCCGGCTGTCATCGGCGCCCGTCAACGATCGGGCGCGAGCAGGAAATCGCAGACGGCTTCGATCTGATCTTCGGCCATCAGTGCCGGCGCATGACCGATGCCCGCAAGCTCGATGAGCTGGGTGCGTGGGCCGCGCCGGGTCATTTCCTGCGCGGTGGCAGGCAACAGCACGTCGGATTCCATTCCGCGTACGGCGAGCACCGGGCAATCGATGCGCTCCCACAGCGCCCATAGATCGATGTCCTGTAGCCGCTGGGTCGCAAGCGTTTCGGCGATGCCTGGATCATAGTTCATGACGAAGCATCCGTCGGGGTCCCGGCGCATGTTGTGCTCGGTCAAGTGCCGCCACTGCGCATCGGTGAGCGGGCCGAACGAGGCGGAGACGATCCGCACGTAGCGCTCGGCTTCGTCGAGGCTCGCGAACCGCGGCGTCTTGCCGACGTAGAGCGCCATGCGCGCGAGTGCGGCCTTGGGGACGAACGGGCCGATGTCGTTCAACACCATGCGGCGAATCGGATGGCGCGGCTGCGCGGCGAGCAACATGCCGATCAGACCGCCCATCGATGTGCCCACCCAGTCGATGCGGGCATCGGGCTGCAGGTGCTCAGTGGCGCGCGCGATCAACGCGGTCATGTCCGCCAGATACTGCGGGTATGCGTAGTCCTCCTTGCGCGCCAGCCAGGCACTTTGGCCCCGCCCGACCACATCGGGACAGACCACGCGGCAGCGCGATTGCAGCGCTTGTGCCAGGCTGTCGAAGTCGCGCGCGTTGCGCGTCAGCCCGTGCACGCAGACGACCACGTGCGGCGAGCGCGCATCGCCCCACTCGGTGTAGCTCAAGCGATGGAAGCCGCTGGGCGAAAGGCCGAGCAGGTACTTGCGAGACAGGGGCACGTGGAGATTTCCGCCAGGGCGTGTGCGTATGCGCGAGGCCCAATGATCGCGCGATTCGACCTGCGCTTCAAACGCACGCGAGCCCGGCCACGTCGATGTGGCCACTCCCGGCTGATCGGTGAAGGCCTGCCACACCGCCCCCGTGGCCGTTGTCGGGGAATAAAGCCGTTGTGGCTCGTGTATATCGGCCGAGAATCGAAGCCGGTGCACGGCTCGCGCGAACGCATGGGGGAAGATCGCCTTGAGCCGCAATGGGCGCGTCAGGGGAGGGCCATGTACTGATCGCAGGGTCGCGATCGCTGTACCGAATGGGCGCCGGCGATGAGCCGTTTCGACGCGCTCATCGGCGCGCATATCCCGCATCTGCGCCGCTATGCCAGGGCGCTGACGGGCGATGTGACCCGCGCGGACGACCTGGTGCAGGACACGCTGGAACGAGCCTGGAT
>JBOIEI010000455.1:0-6359 GCA_050741055.1 Burkholderiales bacterium
GCGTGGAATATCGGCAAGGAGCGCAGGCGCTCGAGGCAGCGGCGCGAGCGCGGCATGGCCGGCTGAGCGCTTGCATGCTTATCCCGATGGGTGACTGCGGAAAGCGGCTTGCCAGTCACTTTCCGGGCGATCAATAGGAACAAGTCATGTCGATCTGGGTGGTCATGCTGATGGTGGTGTGCAACATGCTGGCCATGAAGGGCAGCAAGATCATCATCACCCTGTTCTCCATCGAGCTCGGCGCGCCGCAAGTGGTCATCGGTGTGCTGGTGGCGCTGTATTCGCTGTTTCCGATGATCCTCGCCCTCTATGCCGGAAAGCTCGCCGATCGGCTGGGCGCGCGCTGGCCCATGGTGGCTGGATCGTGCGGCATCGCATTCGGTCTCACGCTGCCGTACTGGTTTCCGCATACGACCACGCTCTATTTTCAGGCGGCGCTGGTGGGCGCGGGGCACGTGTTCTACAACGTATCGGTGCAAAACATGATCGGCGGCATCGGCACGAAGGCGGATCACACCAAGAACTTCAGCAACTTCGGCCTGGCGATGGCAACGGGCAGTTTCGTCGGACCGCTGGTCGCCGGGTTTGCCATCGATCATGTCGGGTACATCTACGCCTATCTCATCCTGGCCGCGTCGCCGTTGATCACCGCAGTCATCATGGGCACGGCGAAACATGTGACCAGCTCCCGCACCCGGCACAAGGCGGACGATGCGATCACCCAGGATGAAGCAACCACTTCGTCGCAACCGTTCGAGCTCTTCTTCACCAGCCGTCCGCTACGCCGGGTGCTGATCACCGGCGCGGTGCTGCTGACGGGGATCGATCTGTTTCAGTTCTACATGCCGATCTACGGGCACTACATCGGTCTTTCCGCCTCGCAGATCGGCGTGGTGCTCGGCACGTTCTCGGCGGCGGCGTTCATCGTGCGCATCTGGATGCCGGCCATCGTCGAACGGCTGGGCGCGGAACGGGTGCTGGTCGCCTCCATGTTCACGGCGGCCGTCACCTATGTCGCGGTGCCGTTCGTCACCCACATGGTGGTGCTGTGCGTGATCTGCTTCATCCTGGGCTTGGGCACCGGATGCGGGCAGCCGCTGTCGCTATCGCTGATCTACCAGCGCGCACCGGGCGGGCGTTCCGGCGAGGCGCTGGGACTGCGCGCCACGCTGAACAACTTCACCCACATGGTGACCCCACTCATGTTCGGCGCACTCGGCACGGCCTTCGGGGTGACGCCGGTTTTCCTGTTCAACTCGCTGATGCTGGCGGGCGGAGGGCTGATCATCGGGCGGCGGTAGGGAGCGTCCGATCGACGTGCTCAGGAGAGCGCGACCTCGAAGCCCTTCCTGGTCGCAGGACGCGCCATGCAGCGCTCGTACCACGCTTTCACGTTCGGGAATTCCGCCAGATCCACCTTGTGCCGCTCGTGCCGCCAGGCCCAGCCGAGAATCGCGAAATCGGCGATGGAGCACTCGTCGGCGACGTAGTCACGGCCCGCCAGGCGCCGATCGAGCACGCCGTACAAGCGGCGCGTCTCCTTCGAGTATCGTTCCAGGCCGTACTTCTGGTCGGCGGGATCGGCCACCTGCAGGAAGTGATGCACCTGGCCGGGCATCGGCCCGAATCCGCCCATCTGCCACATCAGCCACTCCAGCACCGCGACCTTCTTGCGCGTGTCGGTGGGCAGGAACTTGCCGGTTTTCTCCGCCAGGTAGATCAGAATCGCACCGGATTCGAACACGCTGATCGGCTGGCCGCCGGGCCCGTCGGGGTCGATGACCGCGGGGATGCGGTTGTTCGGACTGATCTTCAGGAACTCCGGCTGGTACTGCTCGTTCTTGCCGATGTTCACGGTGTGCACGTTGTAAGGCAGGCCCATCTCCTCCAGCGCCACGCTGATCTTGCGGCCATTGGGGGTGTTCCAGGTGTGCAACTCGATCGTCATGAGGCGCTGCCTCCTCTTGTCATGGCGCAATTGCCCGCGCCGGCGGCGCGGATCATGCTTCCCTCAATTCATCCGTATGCCGGCATCACGGATGATCTTGCCCTTCACCTTCATTTCGGTGCGGATCAGCTCGGCGAATTCCTGCGGCGTGCTGGCCACCACGTCCACACCTGCGTTCAACAAGCGCTCCGTAATATCGGAGCGCCGCAGAAACTGCGCCATCTCGCGCTGAAGCAGGCCGATGACGGCGGGCGGCGTGCCTGCGCGGGTGAAGGCGCCGATCGTCGCTGCCGATTCGTAACCGGGCAGGCCCGCGGATGCGATGGTGGGCAGGCCCGGCATGAGGCGCGTGGGCTGCGCCGTGGTCACTCCGACCGCCCGCAACCGTCCGGCCGCAACATGACCTTTCGAGGCGTTCGCGGTGGCGAACATCAACTGGACCCGCCCGCCGATCACGTCGTTCAGCGCGAGCTGCGCCCCCTTGTAGGGAATGACCGTGATGTCCACGCCCGCCATCGCACTGAAGATGGCACCGGCGAGATGGTTCGAATTGCCGATGCCGGAGCTCGCCATGTTGAGCGCGCCCGGCTTCTGTCTTGCCACGCCGATCAGGTCGTGGACCGTCTTCACCGGCAGCGACGGATGGACCACGAGCACATTGGGCGATTGAATCGCCAGCATGATCGGCGCGAAATCGCGCACCGGATCGAACGGCACCGATTTGCGCATGAAAGGCGAGAGCCAGGTCACGGCGCCGGTCAGCATCAGGGTATGGCCGTCCGGCTGCGCCTCCACCAGGATCTGACCAGGAACGACGCCGCCCGGGCGATTGTCCACGACGACCGGCTGGCCGAGGCGGCTCGTCAGGTGAGGACCGATGAGACGCGCGGTGAAGTCCCCCGTCCCGCCCACGCCGGAGGCGATCAGGCGGATCGGTCGATGCGGAAACTCAGGCGCGCCGGCCGCGGCCGCGGCGGCCGCATGGGCGAGCAGGCAACAACCCAGGAGGCAAGCGCCCGGATTGCGCGGCGCCTGCCAACCCGATGCCTTCGACTCCTCGAGCTTGTGCGTTCGTCCCCGCAGGAGCATCACCGGCGCAGCGTGCTCACGTTCTGTGCGACCTCGGTGTAGTCGCTATCGGCCAGGCGTGAACCGGAACGAGACGAGCTCGCACCTTGCAGCTCCCACTCGTAGGCGATGTGGTGGCGTCCGATGTCGGACACCATGTTGCAGGAAATCTGCGCCATGCCGCGGCTGATCTCACCGCGATAGATGTCCAGCGCGCGTTTCGCGCCCGCGTAGCCCGCGGCGGCCGTGCCGTAGAGCGTGCTGCGTCCGATCAGCACCATCTTCGCGCCCAGCGCCAGCGCCTTCACCACGTCGCTGCCACGGCGCACGCCGCTATCGAAGATGACCGTGGTGCGATCGCCCACCGCGGCGACGATATCCGGCAATACTTCGATCGGCGCGGGCGCGCAGTCGCAGTTGCGTCCGCCGTGGTTGGAGACGATCACGCCGTCGGCACCGAGCTCGACCGACCTGGACGCGTCATCCGGATGCAGCAGCCCCTTCACGAGCAGCTTGCCGGGCCAGATGTCGCGCAGCGCCTTGAGGTCGTCCCAGTTGAGCGAATCGTTGCGCGTTTCCTTGTTGCCGCCGTAAGCGGTCGTGACCTTGCCCTGCAGCTCCGCGGGAAAATTCACCCGCTGCGGCATGCCGCCGTTGGCGATGTAGCGTCCCAGCACGCCCAGCATCCAGCGCGGGTGCATGAGCACGTCGGTCGTGTTCTTGCTGTTGTACTGGAAGGGCACGGCGAAGCCGTTGCGGCGGTTGTATTCGCGGTTGCCGGCGACCGCGCCGTCCACGGTGACCAGCAGCGCTTCGAATCCCGCGGCCGAAGCGCGGCGCACCAGTTGATGCGAGAGCTTGCGATCGGCCCACATGTAGAGCTGCATCCAGAGCGTGCCGCCCACCTCGCCGGAGATTTTCTCCATGCTGGTGATCGAGCCGGTCGCGAGCGAGAACGGAATGCCGGCGTCCTTGGCGGCGCGCGCGAGCTCGAGCTCGCCCCGGTACCACATCATGCCGGCGGCGCCGGTGGGCGCGATGCCGATCGGCATCCTGTGCTCCTTGCCGAAAACCGTGGTGTCGAGCTTGCGCCCGGACACGTCGACCAGCATGCGCGGCCGAAACCGGATGCGCTCGAACGCCTCGCGGTTGTTGCGCAGCGCGCACTCTTCCTCGGTGCCGCGATCGACGAATTCGAACAGCCACTTGGGCAAGCGCCGCTTGGCCATGTCGCGCAGGTCGAAAATGTTCTGAGCCTCGTCCACGCTCGGGAAAATCATTGCGTCACCTTTCGGCTGGGTTCGATGTGCTGTCGGGTCGGAAGCGAGGTCCCCGCCCTCTCCGCGCGCCTGGGCTGTGCGCCTGGACTGCGCGCCGCAGCCGCGTTCGGATTTCAGCCGCATTGTCCACCAAGAGCGCCGATTGTAGAAGTGCCGTCGTCCATCCACCGAAGCCGTACAGCCGCATTGTGGACTGTCACGCGCAGCCAAACCAGACGCGGCCGCCTGTGGCAACATCGGGACCCCGACACGCTTCGCTGCGGATCGCAGCGTCTGCCCGTCGGCGCACAGCACAAGAAATCACACCCCCTTCGGGCTCGGCATGATGCAAGAGGTCCTGGTCCGGCTGAGCCGGATGCCCCAGTTTGCCGCGCTCCGCCATCGCGGCTTCCGCCTGCTTTGGTTCGCAACCCTGCTTTCGGCCACCGCCCGGTGGGCGGACATGGTGGTGATCGGGTGGCTCACGCTGGAGCTCACCGATTCCGCCCTGTGGGTGGGCATCGTCGCGGCGAGCAAGATGGCCGGCTATGTGGCTGCCCCCTTCATGGGCGTGGCTGCCGATCGGATGGACAGGCGTTTGCTGCTCGTCGTCGCGGCCGCGGTGAACCTGGCGGTGTCGACGCTCATGCTGCTGCTTTTCGTCAGCGGTGCGCTTGCGCTGTGGCACATCATCGCCCTGGCGCTCGTGAGCAGCCTCACCTGGGCCATAGACAATCCCACCCGTCAGGCATTCGTGCCGGACCTGGTGGACGGGGAAGACCTCACCAATGCCATCGCGCTGAACTCGGTCGCCATAGAGATCACGGTGGTCGTCGGCCCGGCCCTGGGCGGGATACTGATTCCGGCCTTGGGCATGGGCGGCGCCTACGCGCTCATCTCGGCCATCTATCTGCTGGACGTGCTCGTGCTGCTGATGCTGAAGGACGTCAGGCACGCTGTGCCGCACGTGCACGAGTCGCCGGCGCGCAGCCTGCTCGGCGGGCTGCGCTATGTCCGCAGCAACCAGACGGTCCTCGTGCTGCTCGCGATCGCCTTCCTTCTCAACCTGCTCGCCGCGCCCTACCGCTATGCATTTCTGCCCCTGTTCGCCCGCTACATCCTGGATGCGGGCCCGGCGGGGTACGGCATGCTCACGGCCATGGCCGGCGTCGGAGCGCTGGTGGCGGGTATATGGGTCGTCTCCCTGGGCAATTTCCGACGCAAGGGACGGATGCTGGTATGGAGCGGCCTAGCCTGGCCGGTCTCCCTGCTGCTGTTCGCGTTCTCGACCCAATATTCGGTTTCGATGGCGCTCGTGTTCGCCGCCGGGCTTGCCCAGGCGATCGTCTGGACCATGATCGCGACGTTGATCCTGAGCAAAACCACGCAGTCGATGCGAGGCCGGGTGATGGGACTGCGCACCGGCGTCGTCTTCAGCTTGCCGATCGGCAATTTCCTCGCGGGTGCGGCGGCCGAGCGCTTCGGCGCGCCGATCGCCCAGGGCGCCTACGCAGCAATCGCGATCTTCATCATGCTGGCGATCGTGCTGCTGGTGCCCAGCCTGCACCGTTCGCAATGACGGGATCGCGCTCGCGGCAACGCAGAGCGGGCGTGCCTACGCCACCGTCTGCGATTGCGGTTGCGGTGTCACGCACCGCGGCCGGCGCAGCGCCGGCCGACAGCTACTTGATGCTGATGCCGGTCTCCTTGACCAGTGTCGTGAGACGCTTGCGCTCCACGGTCCGATAGTCGTCGAGCTCCTTGCGCCCGCCGGCGATGATCTCGATGCCCAGCGTCTTGAGGCGATCGCCGAACGCGGGCTCGCGGGCCGCCTTGACCACTTCCGCTGCTGCCTTGTCGACGATCGCCTCGGGCGTGCCCTTGGGGGCGACGATGCTGTACCAGCCGAAGGTCACGTAGCCCGGCACCGTGTCGGCGATGGGCGGCAGTTTGGGCAATCCCGGCGCGCGCTTGGCCGTGCTGACGCCGAGCGCCCGCAAGCGGCCGGAGGTGACATGCGGATATGCCGCCGGGAACACGCCGAACTGCATCTGGATCTCGTTCGCGATCGCGTCGATCAGGGC
>JBOIEI010000456.1:0-2359 GCA_050741055.1 Burkholderiales bacterium
AGGCTGCATGTTCTTCTCCGAGGCGCCCTCGAATCCAGGCGATATCCATCTTGCTCGCCGTGAGCAGCGCCCCGAGCTCGTCGTGGAGCTCGCGCGCGAGCGCGGAGCGTTCCGCTTCCGCTACCTCCTGCAGGCGCGACGCGAGCGAGTCGAGCTGGTGGGTGCGTTCGCGCACGCGGCGGTTCAGCATATCCTGTCGCTCATTGGCGACACGCCAGTCGCGCTTCAAGCCGAAAAACAGGGCCACGACCAGCATCACATTGAGCGCCGCGACCAGTGCGATTCCGAGCCGGGACAAAGCAAGGCTCGCGTGCCATCCCTGTGCGATCGTGCGCGCCGAGTTGTCCTCGCGCCGCGAAAGATCCTCCAGCAGGAAGCGGATCTCCTCCATCGTGCGCTGGCCGACACCGCTCTCGACGATTTCGAGCGCCCGATCGATACGCGTATGCTCGGTGAGCTCGAGGGTGAGGTCGATCTCGCCCAGCTTGGCACCGATAGCCGCGATCAGGGTAGCGTAAACCTTCTCGGCGTCCGCGTCCGGATGCAGCGCGTAGTGCGGACGCAGCTCGTCCAGCAGCTTGCGGATCTGCGGCACGGCATCCTCGTACGGCTCGAGGTATTCGCGCTTGGCGGTGAGCAGAAAACTGCGCTGGCCGGTCTCGGCGTCCGCGAGCCGCGCCGACAGAGTATTGAGCCGCACGCTCGTGGCTATGGACTGCATGGCGGACTCGTAGCGACGGGTGAGGCTGCGATGCCCGAGCTCGGAGACCACCAGGATCCCCGCCGCTACCACCAGGCAGCCGCCCAGCGCGAGCTCCCTGCGCCAGCGTGTCAGCCAAGCGTCCAATCCCAGAATCACCTGCTCCCTCGGTCGTTTTGCCGGGTGTACCGGAGCATTGTCGGAGCGCGCCGCCTGTCCCGTTTTCGTTCGCGGCAAGCGTGTTCGATAATAGCTCCTATGGCTCGACGCGATTTCAGGCGCATGCGCGCAACGGCATGAACGCTACTACATCCCCCATCCGCATTCTGATCGCGGACGATCACGCGATTGTACGCGCTGGTTTGGCGCAGTTCATCTCCGATCAGCCCGACATGCGCGTGGATGCGGAAGCCTCCAGTGGCGAAGAGGCAATCCGCCTGGTGCGCGATCACGACTTCGACGTGGTGCTGCTCGACATCGCCATGCCGGACAAGAACGGTATCGATTGCCTGCGCATCATCCGGCAATCCAAGCCGCGCCTGCCCGTCCTGATTCTCAGCGGCTATCCCGAGGCGCATTATGCGATCAATCTGCTGCGTGCGGGAGCCCACGGTTACGTACCGAAGGAGGCGGCCGCGGACACGCTGGTGCACGCGATCCGCGTGGTAGCGCGAGGCAGAAAATATTTGAGCGAGACCGCCACCGAGCTGGTGTCGACCGAGCTGCGCCGCTCCAGCGACAGGAAGCTGCACGAAACGTTGTCCGAGCGCGAATTCCAGGTCTTTCGCAAGCTTGCCGAGGGTCATACGCCGACCCATATCGCATCGGCGCTGTGTCTGAGCGTGAAGACCGTCAGCACCTATCGCGCGCGCATCCTGGAGAAGATGGGACTCAAGTCCAACGCCGACATCACCTATTACGCGATCAGCAACGGTCTGTTGGAGTAGTGCGGTTGGAAAGTGTCAAGGTGCGACACGTGCTAGCGTGAACTGTGCCCGGATGCGTTCCATGCGCTTGCGGTTCACGCCGAAATCGCTGTAACCCAGGCGCGCGGCCGAGCGCACCTGGACGACGCGAGCCGCAGCGTCGACATGGAATTCCAGATCGTCGACGAATCCGAACACGCGGCTCGACGCTTCGGCGCGCAAATACCCCGCCGATTCGGCGACGATGCGCACGCGCTCGAGCCCGCTCAGGAGCGACTTCAGCCGCGCCAGGGCGGCATCGGGCGCATCCGCGAATGCGAGCGGGGCGACGTAGTGCTTGCCCTGCCTCTGGCTGCTCACACAGTTGGGCGTTTCGGGACAGGGCTTGAGCCGGCCGTCGCGTACACCGAGATCGGCAGGAGGCGTAGCGGAAAACGTCATCGTGCTCGAGACCGGGCAGGCGCACGCGGCGACAATCGCGGCCGCCGCTCGCACGCGACCCGGCCGCACCCTCATGCTAGAACGGAATGTCGTCGTCCATGTCGGCAATCCCGGCGGGATCCTTGGCGGGCGCCCTGGCTGCCGCACCCGCGGCGGCCCTCGCAGCCGGGCGTGCAGCCGGCGCATCGTCGCCAGCATCGTAGGCGGGCGCGCTTGCGCCTGCGCGCGAACCGAGCATCTTCATCTCGGAGGCGATGATCTCGGTGGTGTACCGGTCCTTGCCCTCCTTGTC